>JAQNCT010000081.1 GCA_029077825.1 Acidocella sp.
ACCGCCGGCGTAGACATTCAAGATAACCGGCTTGCGGTGGTGGTGACGGGGTGGGGGGATGGCGAAGAGAGCTGGCGAATATCTCACCAGGAGATAACTGGCGATCCAGCGCAGTCAGACGTATGGGACCGGCTGGCTGGAATATTGAATGAGGACGTGCAGCGGGTCGGTGGCGGAACGATTCCGATTTATGCGGCGTGTATCGACAGTGGCGGACATTTTACCCATGAGGTTTATAAATTTGCCCGCGAGCACCGAGCCAAGCATTGGATGGCGATCAAAGGCCAGAGCCAACGCGGCAAGGTGGCGATTGGAAAAGCCAGCAAGGTGGACATGAATTATCGCGGCCAGGTCTATAAGGACGGCGCGGAAGTTTACCCGGTAGGTTCGGATACCATTAAATCGGTAATTTATGCTCGGCTCAAGTTTAACGAACCTGGTGCTGGTTATTGGCATTTTCATGCGGAATTGACAAAAGACTATTTTGACCAACTCACAGCAGAAAAACAGATTACGCGGTATGTGAGAGGGTTTCCACAGCGGGACTGGGTAAAAAAAGCGGGCGCCCGAAACGAAGCGCTTGACTGCGAGGTATATGCTTATGCCGCTTTACAATGGATGTACTCAAGATATAATCAAGCGAAATTTTGGCAAATAATGGCCAAGAAATATCAAATAGTGATTACTAGCGATGAACAATCAATAAAAACGCCTAATAATGCCAAATTACAAAAAAAATCCATTAACCCTAAAATTGCACCGCGTCGGCCTAATTGGGTAAACAAGTGGTGAGGTGCTTTTGTGAATATCCCGGGCATAGCCACGGCTGGCGACACTATCACGTGGGTCGATAGCGACGTATTTGATTACCAAGGCAATAGCTATTCTCCCGGCACCGGGTATTTACTGAATTATTCGCTTCGTGGCCCAGCTGCTTTGGATGTGGCGGCGGTGGTTGCGGATGGTCAATGGACCGTGACGATCACGCCGACCCAAAGCGCAACCCTTACCGCTGGCCAATATTTTTGGACCGCTTATGTTTCCGATGCTGCTGGTGATCGTTTCACGGTCGGCACCGGCCAAATCACTATTCAGGTTGACCTTACTAAAGCGGCCGCAGGTTATGATGGACGCAGCCAGGCAAAGCAAATTATCGACGCGATTAACGCTGAAATGCTGGCCCGCATTAATAATGGCGCCGCGATGGAATACACTATCGCGGGCCGGTCCTTGCGCAAAGAAACACTTCAAGCGCTTCAAGCGCTTCGGGCCGAATGGGTTGGCATTTACGCCAAGGAAGTTAGGGCTCAGCGGATGGCTCAGGGCCTTGGCGATCCTACGGCGCGGTTTGTGCAATTTCGCCGGCCGGGAAACTTCACCGGGGGGAATGGTAACTGGTAATGGGCATTATCAACCGTTTGTTCGGCGTTCCTGAACAGCCCGCAACCCGCCCTCGATCCGAACCTAGAATTCGCCAGCGTATGTATGGTGGGGCTTTGCTCGACCGATTAACTGCGGACTGGGTGGCTCAAGGTACAAGTCAGGACAGCGAAGTTTTTTCATCGCTTCGCGCGCTACGAAATCGCTCCCGGCAGCTTTGCCGCGACAACGATTACGCGCGGAATGCCAAGCGTATTGTGCAGACCAATGTGGTTGGCCCGCGTGGCATCAAGATGCAAGCCAAATTGCAGATGAAGCGCGGCAACAAGTTGGCCGACACGCTGAATGAGCAAGTTGACGCGGCTTGGAAGCGCTGGTGCAAGCCGGATAATTGCGATGTGGCGGGGCGACAATCGTTTGCTGGTATTCAGCGACTGGCCATTGGCGGCGTGTTTGAAAGTGGCGAAATTCTGGTGCGTATGGTCCGCCAGCCGTTTGGTAAATCCAAAATTCCTTTTGCTCTGGAGATGATCGAGGCCGATCAGCTTATTGAGACCCGTAATGGCCAAAATGGCCAGAATATGATCCGCATGGGCGTTGAAATTGACCAGTGGAAGCGGCCTCAAGCCTATTGGCTGTATCCAAACCACCCTGGCGATGTGAATTTTCAGAGCAATAATCCCAGCCAAATTATCCGTTTGGCCGCCGACGAGGTTATCCATCTTTTTGTGCCGGAACGGCCAAACATGACACGGGGGATCCCGTGGCTTCATTCAGCATTGAAGAGGTTACACCATCTTGAGGGTTTTGAGGAAAGTGAAGTTGTGGCAGCTCGGGCCTCAAGTGCGCTCATGGGCTTTATTGAGACGGCAGACCCTTCTGACCCGCTGACCGATATTGACAACGTGACGGCCGGTCAAACTGTTGACGAGTTTGCGCCGGGCATGATCAAGGAACTGGCGCCGGGCGAGAAATTCAACGGCTGGGCACCGCAAAGAGCGCACGGGGCTTATGATCCGTTCATGCGGTCGATGCTTCGCGGGGTGTGCGCCGGGTTGGGTATCAGCTATTCCAGCCTTTCGCGCGACAGCAGCCAAAGCAATTACTCGTCAAGCCGCCTAGATTTGCTTGATGAGCGCGATATGTGGCGGGTGATGCAATGCTGGATGGTGGAACATTTTAACGAGAGGGTGTTTGAAGAATGGCTGTGGTCCGCCATTTTGGTTGGTGAAGTTAGAATACCTGGATTTGAAATTGACCCTGACAGCACGCTTGAGCAAATTAAATGGCAGCCGCGCGGCTGGAGCTGGGTTGACCCTGAGAAGGATGTCACGGCGGCAATGAAAGCGGTGCGGGCTGGCTTTAAGAACCAGCGTGATGTGATCGAGGAACATGGCGGCGATTACGAGGAGCAGATGATCCACCGAAAGGCCGAAATTGACCGCAACAAAAAAGACAAGCTGGTGTTCGATACCGACCCGAGTCAAGTGGATGAGAAAGGTATGGCACAGAAAGCGTTTCCCACCGACGCTGGTGATCCCACTGTATCTCAGCCCGCGCCAGCTGAAGGGCCGGATGTTACGACCAAACCGCAGCAAATCGGGAAAGCTCCGGTGCAGCAACCCGGCGGCTCAGATGTGGTGCCATCAAAACTTCAACCAAAGTAGTATTTCGTCGGTTTTCATCGGTTTAAGCCGATAGCGAATTAAAAAAAATCATCATTAAAGTTTCGGCGCAACTGATCACGGCGTCGTCATGAAACTTAAAGAACTATTTCGCGCGACCTTCGCCGATGTTTCCAATGTCGACGAGGAAAATCGCACCGTTGATCTGACGTTTTCCAGCGAAACGCCTGTCGACCAGTATTTTGGTCGCGAAATTCTGTCTCATGATCCTGGCGCGGTTGATATGTCCCGCCTTAAAAATGGAGCGCCGCTGCTTTGGAACCACAATCGCAATGACGTGCGTGGCGTGGTGGAAAAGGCGTATATCGGCAATGATAAGCGCGGTCATGCCACCGTTCGGTTTTCCAAGTCCGCTAAAGGCGAGGAAGCCTTTCAAGACGTAAAAGATCGAATCGTGCGCGGCGTAAGTGTCGGCTACCGAGTCAAGGATATGGCTCAATCTGGCGGCGATAAGCAAAACCCCGAATTCACCGTTAAAAAATGGATGCCGCACGAGATTTCGTTGGCACCTATTCCCGCCGATCACACGGTCGGCATTGGCCGCGCCGCTGATGGCGAAGAGCAAGATGTGAATGTCGAATTTATTCAACCTGAACCTGTAACACGTAAGGAACCTACGATGACTGAAAAAGTTGCGGCCACCGCCGTGGAAATCGACGTTGCCCGCAATGAGGCTGTTGTGGCCGAGCGGCTCCGTATCAACACCATTCGCGCCATGGGCGATAAGTTTAAGCGCGACGACTTGGCTTCCAAAATGATCCAGGAAGGCGTCACGCTCGACGCTGCCCGCGAGCAGTTTTTGGATGCCATTGGCGCCAAGCAGGTTCCCGCCGCCAAAATCACCGATGCTGCAGGGTTTGTCGATGCCAGTGCCAGGGAGCTGAAAAATTACTCAGTGTGCCGGGCAATTTTGGCGGCAAACCGCAACGACTGGTCTGGAGCTGGTTTTGAGCTTGAGTGCCACAAAGAAATTCTAAAGCGCTCTGGCCGGGAAGGTTCGGATGGCTTTTTGATGCCAGTAAACATCCCGATGAATGGCCAGCGTACTACCAGCGCCACTGCCTATGGCGCCACGATCAACGCGGGCCAGGGCGGCGCATCGTTAATTCAAACAGACTTGCTCGCCGGCAGCTTTATCGACGTTCTGCGCAACAAGGCGCGGGTTATGAGTTTGGGTGCGAAAATGCTGTCTGGCTTGGTTGGCAACATTGCCATCCCCCGCCAGGACGGCCAAACTCCTACCTACTGGGTAAACTCGGAAGGTGCGGACGTAACCGAAGGCGAAACCGTGTTCGACCAGATCACGATGACACCCAAAACCCTCGGCTCGCGCAGCCAGTACACGCGCCAGCTGCTGATGCAATCCACGCCGGACATTGAAATGCTGGTTCGTAACGATCTGGCTCAGGTTATGGCTCTTGCCATTGATTTGGCTGCGATTGCTGGGACTGGCGCAGGGGGGCAGCCGACTGGTATCTTGAACCGCTCTGGCATTGGCTCGGTCGCGCTGGGCACCAATGGCGGGGCGCTGACGTTTGATGCGCTGATTGCGCTTGAGACTGCGCTGGCTGTCGCCAATGCAGATGAGACCAATCTGGCGTATCTGACCAACGCCAAAGAAGTCGGCAACTTGAAATTGCTCAAGGACACCACCGGGCGGTATTTGTGGACACAATACACGGCAAATTCGATGCCTGCTGGCGGTGCTCCCGGCGAGGTTAATGGCTATCCGGTGGCGCGTTCCAACCAGGTGCCCAGCAACCTGACCAAAGGCACCGGCACAAATCTCTCGGCCGTCATTTTTGGCAACTGGTCAGATCTGATCATTGGCGAATGGGGTGTGCTTGAAATTCTGCCCAACCCTTATGGTGCTGGCTTTAATTCCGGCTCCATCGATATCCGCGCTCTTCAAAGCGTCGATGTCAATGTGCGTCACGTCGCCAGCTTCGCGGCTGTTACCGACGCGATCTAACCGATGGGCGGCGGGATACTCCCGCCGCTCTTTTTCACAATCATCAGGAGCAAATTTGATGACTATTTTTGCAAAAATCCGCCTGGGCTTCACGATTGCGCTGGGGGATATCCTTCATGAGTACAACACCATCGTGGCAGTAACTGAGGCTGAATTTGAAGGCATTGCTCATAAAGTTGAGGTGATTGCAGAAGACGTCCTTGCCGATCTGCATCTTGCCAAAGGACATGCGCTGGCCGTTTCGCCAGCCGTAGGGGCTGCTATGGCTGGCGGTGTTGCTCCCACCCTTGTCGTGGCGCCGGTAGCCGCTGCTGCGCCGGTTGAGCCGGTAGCGGCTACCGAAACCGATCACGCGTCTGTCGACCAGGCGACACCCGCTGCATGAGTAAGAAGCCAGTCAAGCAGCAGGCCAGTGCGGCAGCAGGAACTGCATCACCAGCAACTGCAACAGCAGAAACCGCGCCGTTTCTGGTGCGCGGAGGTTTCACGCTGCATTTAGGCAAGCGCGTGTTTAAGGCCGGCCAGATCGTCGATTTAACCGAAGCAGAAGCAAACGCCCGCCGTCACCAAGTTGAGCTTGCGCCTGAACAGGTTGAAGAATGAGCCTCGCGCAAGTTCCCGCCAGTGTTTTTTTGCAAGATTTCGGCTTGCCGGTGACGTTTGGTGGGCTAAATGCCATTGGCATTTTAGACAGCCCCACCGAAGAAATTCTTGGCAACATGGTGCTGTCAGTGGACTATAAACTGACCTTCGCCACCGCAACGCTTCCTGGTCTTGATAGTGGTGCCAGCGTGACGGTGAACGGAGTGGCCTACACTGTCCGTAGCGTTCGCATGGAAAGCGATGGCGTGTTCTCGGCCGCCATTATGAGCAAAGTGTGATGGCGACGGTTCGTGAGCAAATTCTTGAAAAGATGGTCGCGGTGCTGAACGCGGGCGCGATTGGGGCGCCGGTGTATCGCAGCCGCACCGATCCGGTAAGCCGCAATCAAAGCCCCGCGGTGATTATATCGCCGGTGACGGACCAGGCCACGCTGGTTTCGATAGAGTTTTTTGAATGGTCGTTAACTGTGCATGTGGTTTTGTACGTTCGTGGCCCAGCGCCGGACGTGCTCGCCGATCCAATCGTAGCAGCCATTCACGCTGCCCTTATGGCAGATATGACGCTCGGAAATTTGGTCGAGACCATCGAACCAGTCAGCACGCATTTTGAATTTAGCGATACCGACGCTGAGGTTTGCGTTGCCACCGGTGAATTCAAAATCAGCTACCGCACCAGCCAGCAGGATTTAACGCGATGATTCCAGATGAATTTGAAGGCCTTGGAGGCTCTTACATTTATGACCCAGTGACAGGCATCCGCACCCGCGTGCGCTTTACATCCGAAAGCGGAACGCCTGCGCCGGTCGCACCGGCCGCACCGCCCCCACCCCCGATTGTTGCTGATCCGCCGCCACCCGCCCCCGCAGAGGATGAACATTAATGGCCCGTATTCTCACCCGCACGCGCGTGCTGTTTGCTGAATTTGAAACCACCTACGGCGTTGACCCGGTGCCGACGCCGGCGGCTAACGCGATTTTGTGCAAAAGCCCTCTCACAATTACGCCATTCGAAACTTCGCAGCTCAAGCGCGATTTGATCGTAGGCTATATGGGCGATCAAGGCTCTATCCCATCCGACACCTACGTCAAGATTGATTTTGAGGTCGA
>JAQNCT010000082.1 GCA_029077825.1 Acidocella sp.
AATTTTGCGCGATAAAACCTGCCCTAAGCTCATCTCGGTCGCGGCATAGCGCGCCAGATGGTTCAGTGCCGCCTCATAAAGCTTGTTTTCATCAGGGGGTTTAAGCGCCATAACCTGCAGTCTCGCCGCAATAAAATAGGCTGACAAGCGGTCCAGCCTGCTTTAGCCTTCCCAATACGGCAACTAAAAATTTAGGGGGAACACCATGCCCGATTATGATTACATTATAGTGGGGGCTGGCTCGGCTGGTTCCGTTCTGGCTAACCGTCTTTCCGCGGATGGCACGACCAGGGTTTGCCTGCTGGAAGCCGGCAAGCCGGATAATTCCTTTTTGATCAACGTACCGTTCGGCATCCTCGGCCTGCTGACGTCAAAGACCTATAATTGGTATTTCAACACCGCGCCGCAGGTGAACCTTAATAATCGCCGGCTGTATTGGCCGCGCGGCAAAACATTGGGCGGCTCCTCCTCGATCAACGCCATGATTTATGCGCGCGGCGTGCCGGCTGATTATGACGAATGGGAGGCGCTGGGTGCGCCGGGCTGGGGCTGGGATGCGGTTTTGCCGGTTTTTAAGCAATTGGAAAATAATGAGCGTGGTGCTGATGATTTCCACGGCAGTGGCGGGGAATTAAATGTTGCGGATTTACGCAACCCTAACCCGCTGTCCGAATTATTCGTGGCCGCCGCCGCTGAGGCAGGGCAGCCGATCAACCGTGATTTTAATGGCGCCAGCCAGGAAGGGGTTGGGGCGTATCAGGTAACCCAAAAAAATGGCCGGCGGTTTTCTGCGGCGCGGGCGTTTTTGGATGCTGCCAAGGGTCGCGCCAATTTAATCATTCTAACTGAGGCGCATGTTGCGAAAATTCTGCTTGAGGGCAAGCGCGCGACTGGCGTGGAAGTGAAAACCACCGATGGTATGCAGCGGTTGATGGCGCGGCGCGAGATTATTCTGGCCGGTGGCGCTGTTAACTCGCCGCAACTGCTGCTGCTCTCTGGCATTGGCCCGCGTGCAGCGCTGGCCAAGCATGGTATTGAGCCACTGCATGACCTTCCTGGCGTGGGGCAGAATTTGCAGGACCATCTGGATGCCACCATCATCATTAAGGATAAAACCAAACGCTCGATCGGTATTGGTCCGGGTGCGGCGATTACCATGTTGAAGGCGTTGCTGGAATACCGCAAATCCGGCTCTGGTTTATTCGCCTCGAACGCCGCGGAAGCGGGTGGGTTTGTGCGGCTTGCGCCGGAGTCAAAACGCCCTGAAATCCAATTGCATTTTCTGCCTACCATGTTGCGCAACCATGGCCGTACGCTGACGCCTGGTTATGGCATGACCCTGCATTGCTGCCAGTTGCGTCCAAAAAGTCGTGGTTATATCGGACTAAAATCAAATGACCCCTTTGCCGCCCCGCTGATCCAGCCGAACTACCTCTCGCATGATGACGACCTTGCAGAACTGCTGGCCGGTTATAAACTAGGGCGCCGTATTATGAACACCGCGTTGATGAAGTCAGCCGCTGGGGGTGTTGAAGTTGAGCCGGGCGCGAATGTTGCTTCTGATGCGCAGGTGATTGAACATATACGCAACAGTGCCGAAACGATTTATCATCCGGTTGGCACCTGCAAAATGGGCCATGATGATATGGCGGTGGTTGATGACCGTTTGCGGGTGCACGGCATTGCCAATTTGCGGGTGGTGGATGCCTCAATTATGCCGCGGGTTATTGGCGGCAATACCAATGCGCCGGTGATGATGATTGGCGAAAAAGCCGCCCGGATGATTTTGGCGGACCGTAATGAGGCGGCGGTGTGATTATTTACCGATACAAAAACCGCTAAACACAGCATCAAGAATTTCCTCGACGCCGATGCTGCCGACCAGCCGCGCCAGTGCGCCGGCAGCGATCCGCAGCTCTTCGCAGCACAGCTCTGGTTCGCTGGCTACCAGAGCGTTTGCCAAAGCGGTTGCGGTATCCTGCACGCAGGCGACTTGCCGTGGCCGGGCCAGGGCGGCAGAGCCTTTGGTGTCGGTGAGCTTGTTCGCCCAATCGCTAAGTTGTTGCATGAGCTTTGCCATGCCATCGCCGGTTTTGGCGCTGACGTGTAAAAACTCGGGCAGCGAAGCCTCGGCGAGGTCAGATTTGGTGATGAGGTAGAGCACCTCAACGCCGGAGGGCACGGGCGGAAATATTGGGGCATCGGCCCCTGCCACGGCGATGATTAGGTCAGATTTTTGACCGCGCAGCTTGGCGCGGCGCACGCCCTCGGCTTCCACCGCATCATCGGTTTCACGCAGGCCGGCGGTGTCAGTGATGTGGACCGGCACGCCGCCGAGATCCACGCGCACGCCGATGGCATCGCGGGTGGTGCCGGGAATCTCTGAGACGATGGCGATATCTTCGCCTGCCAGCGCGTTCAGCAAGGTGGATTTTCCGGCGTTTGGGCTGCCGAGAATCACAAACTCCAGCCCTTCGCGCAGCCGCTCGGCGCGTGGGGCGGCGTTCAAGACCGCTTGCATGTCATTGTGCAGCCGGCTGATATCATTAAGCAGTTTGGCTGCCACCTCTGGCGGTAAATCCTCATCAGGAAAATCGATCAAAGCCTCTTGCTGCGCCATCATCAGCCGCAGGGATTCGCGCCAGCTTTGGCAGGTGGCGTGGAAAGCATCCGCGCCGTCGATTGCGAGGCACCGCTGCGCTTCGGTCTCGGCGGCGATCAGATCGGCGATGGCCTCGGCCTGCAGTAAATCCATCCGGCCGTTCAGGAACGCGCGCCGTGAAAATTCGCCAGCCTCGGCGGGCCGAGCACCTGCTGCTACCAATGCTGCGCTCACCGCCGCCAGCACCGCCCGGCCACCATGCAGCGAGATTTCCACGCTATCCTCGCCAGTGTAGCTGTGAGGTGCGGGAAAAACCGTGACCAGAGCATGATCCAGCCGCTGTTCTTGGGTATTGCGTAAAACCCGCAGCGCGGTGGTGCGGGGGGCGGGCAAGTTTTTTGCCATTGCCGCAGCTATGGGCAAGGCGTGCGGGCCTGAGAGGCGCAGCACTGTGACCGCCCCGCCGCGCCCGGTAATGGCGGCAAATATGGTGTCAGTGCTCACGGCAGCAGCAAAGCCGCCACCCGGCCATGGCCGATGATATGCTGCGCCAGCACCGCATCCACCGCCGCGAAATCCTCCAGCCGGTACCACACACCTTCAGGGTACAGGACCGCGCACGGACCCAGTTCGCAGCGGTCCAGGCAGCCGGCCTGGTTCACCCGCACGCCTTTGATGCCAAGCTCCTTGACGCGCGCCTTCATGTAATCACGGATTTTTTCCGACCCTTTGGAGGCGCAGCAGCCGCGCTCATGCCCTTCCGGGCGGCGGTTGCCGCACACGAAGACATGGGTCTCGAAATACAATTTTGCGTCATCAGCGTGCCGCTCACCCATAAACCACTCCAATTGATGCTATCTAATCATTCGCCTACTCATCCGGAGGAACCGCTTATGTCAAACCGCCGCAAATTTTTGTTTTTGGGAACCGCCTCGGTCGGCGCGATTTTGGTGGCCCGCGGGTTTGATACCCCGGCACCCGCGCAGGCGGCTGAGGTGTTTGAGGTCAGCCATACCGATGCTGAATGGCAAAAAATTCTCACCCCCGCGCAATATAACATTCTGCGCCAGCAAGGCACTGAGACGCCATTTTCCAGCCCGCTGTTGAATGAGCACCGCGCTGGTGTTTTTAACTGTGCCGGTTGTGCTTTGCCGCTGTATTCTTCCACCACTAAATATGACAGTCACACCGGCTGGCCGAGCTTCTACAAGCCGCTGGCGAACGCGGTGGCGACCTCAGATGATAATTCAATTGGTATGGACCGCACGGAGGTGCATTGCCGCCGCTGTGGTGGCCATCTTGGGCATGTATTCCCTGACGGGCCACCGCCGACTGGCTTGCGCTACTGCATGGACGGGCTGGCGCTGACTTTCACGCCGGCCTGAAATCCGCCTGTTCCCCACAACGCCAAAAAGCGTTTGACGGCACTTAAAAAAACCTAAGCGACCTTTTCATCGGCGCCGATGCCGAGTTGCTTTAACTTGCGGTGCAGTGCGCTACGTTCCATGCCGACGAAATTGGCGGTGCGGCTGATGTTGCCGCCGTAGCGCAGCAGTTGCGCCTGCAGATATTGCGTCTCAAACACATCGCGGGCTTCGCGCAGCGGCAGCGCCATCACATCTGCTGCGGGGTCGATGGCGAGGGCGCGTGGCGCGTGCGCTGAAAGTTCGGTTGGCAGATGCTCGGCACGGAAAAAATCCGGTGTTTCGCTAATGCGCATGATCATCAGCCAATCCATGATGTTGCGCAGTTGCCGCACGTTGCCTGGCCAGTCATGCGCTTGCAGGGCGGCAATGGCATCAGAAGCCAAAGCCCGCACGGGCAGGCCGGAGGTTTCCGCCGCACGGGCCAGAAAATCAGCAGCCAGGGCGGGAATGTCCTCGCGGCGTTCCTTGAGGGATGGCACGCGCAGCGGCACCACGGCGAGGCGGTAATAGAGATCCTCCCGGAATTTTCCGGCGGTAATTTCAGCGGTTAGATCTTTGGCGGTGCTGGCGATGACCCGGATATCAACTTTGACCCGCGCATTGGCGCCGCCGCCGACACGCTCAAAACCTTGCTCCTGCAACACCCGGGCGATTTTGCCTTGCGTCTCCATCGGCATGTCAGAAATTTCGTCCAGCAGCAGCGTGCCGCCGTGGGCGCGCTCCAGTACGCCGACGCGGCGTGGGGCGCCGTTCGGGCCGGCCCCGGCTTCCACGCCAAACAGCTCAATTTCAAACCGCTCGGGGGCCAATATGGCGCAGTTCAGCGCCACGAAAGGGCCTTCTGCCCGGCGCGATTTAGCATGGATCATCCGCGCCACGATTTCTTTACCGGCACCGGGCGGGCCGGAAATGAGCACCCGTGAGCCGGTGGGCGCCACCCGGTCAATCGCGGCGCGCAGGCCTGCGATGGCGCTACCCTCACCGGTTAAATTCACCGCCGGGCCAACGCGCAGCCGCAATTCGGCATTCTCCGCCAATAATTTAGCGGCTTCGAGTGCTCTACGTACCACCAGCAGCAGGCGATCTGAGTTGAAAGGTTTTTCGATGAAATCATAGGCGCCGCGCTGAATCGCGGCCACTGCGGTTTCAATGGTGCCGTGGCCAGAGATCATCACCACCGGCACCCGCGGTTCCTCCTGGTGCAATATATCCAGAATGCCGATGCCATCCAGCTTTGAGCCTTGCAGCCAGACATCGAGAATCACCAGATGCGGCCTGCGGGCTTTGTAAGCCGCCAAGGCTTCATCGGAGGTTCCGGCGCTGCGTGCCTCGAACCCTTCATCGCGCAGGATGGCTTCCACCAGCATGCGGATATCGGGCTCATCATCGACAATTAGAATATCAATCATTGTGCAGCATGGTCCTCACCTAACGCTTTCAGATTTGGCTCGATCTGGGCCGCCGCAAGCGCTGGCAGCACCAGGCTCACCATTGCGCCCTGGCCACCGGGGGCCTCGTCGAGATCAAGTTGCCCGCCGTGGTCTTCCATGATTTTGCGGACAATGGCCAGCCCTAGCCCGGTGCCCTTGGCTTTATGCGTGACGTAAGGCTCCACGAGCTTGCCGCGGTCGGTCTCGGGCAAACCAATGCCGTCATCGATCACGCGCAGCACCGCATTCGGACCCTCGGCGAAAACCTGTATTTTCACACAATGCGCGCCGGGGCGCATCGCTACCGCGTCAACGGCGTTTTGCAGCAAATTGGTTAGTGCCTGGCCGATCAGGCGGCGGTCACAAAACGCCCGCAAATCCGGGTCGGCGATTTCGACTTCAAAATCAATGTGACGGCTGGCGACGCGCTGCAGCACCAGTGCCTCGCGGACAATTCGCTCCAGCGATTCGCTTTTCATCACGGGTGCGGGCATCCGGGCAAAGGTTGAGAATTCATCCACCATTCGTCCAATATCACCGACATGGCGCACAATTGTGTCAGCACATTGGGCAAAACCTTCAACGTCGGAGGTGATCTCCCGGCTGAAGCGGCGTTTTAACCGTTCGGCGGAAAGCTGGATCGGGGTTAGCGGATTTTTAATTTCATGCGCGATGCGGCGCGCCACATCCGCCCAGGCGGCTTTGCGTTGTGCTGAGAGGAGCTCGGTTACGTCATCGAATGTAACAATAAAACCATCAGCCAGGCCAGCTTTAAGCTCGGCGCCAATCCGTACCAACAGCACCCGCTTTTGCATCGCCGGGCCATGCTCAACTTCCGCCGTTATCGGTTTATCCGGTGCTGCCATCACCGCCTCGATCATGGCGGCAAATTCTGGTACCACTTGCGCCAAAGTCTCACCCAGACGGCCTTGCAGTTCCACGCCCAAAAATTCCGAAGCGGCGCGATTTGGCAGTTCAATCCGCCCTTGCGCATCCAGCCCGATCACCCCCGCCGAGACGCCGGCCAGCACGGTTTCAGTAAAGCGCCGGCGTTCATCAAGCTGGCCGTAGGCGATCATCAGCTCGGCACGCTGGGCCGCCAATTGCCCGGTCATGCGATTGAACGCCCGCGACAATCCGGCCACTTCGTCGCCGGTGGTGGTCTCGGGCACCCGCACGGTTAAATCACCCGCCCGCACCCGCTCGGCGGCGCGCATCAAATGCCCAATCGGCTTGGCAATCTGGTTGGCGA
>JAQNCT010000023.1 GCA_029077825.1 Acidocella sp.
CGCTACCACCTTATATTGCCCGGCCAGATGGTATTACCGCGCAAGACCAAGCCGATTATCAAACCATGTTTGCAGCCCATGAGGGCGCGGTGGCAGCCCCCACCGCCGGCTTGCATTTTACCCCTGCCCTGCTGGAAGCTTTAGCGGCCAGGGGCATTGCAAGCACGCGGGTAACTTTGCATGTGGGGGCCGGAACATTTCTGCCAGTGCGGGTGCAGAATGTAACCGCACATAAAATGCACGCTGAGCGCGGCATTGTTTCAGCTGAGGCCGCAGCGATGATGAATACCGCCAAACAAAATGGCGGGCGGATTGTCGCTGTTGGCACCACCGCGCTCCGGTTAATTGAATCAGCCGCCGGGGATGATGGCATGGTGCAGCCGTTTGTTGGTGAAACCGATATTTTTATTCTGCCAGGGTATAAGTTCAAGGTGGCGGATGTGTTATTCACTAATTTTCACTTGCCACATTCTACTTTGTTGATGCTGGTTTCAGCTTTTTCTGGCATGCCGCGGATTCAAAGCGCTTATCAATATGCCATTGCCCATCAATATCGGTTTTATTCCTATGGCGATGCCTGCCTGTTAGAACGATCATGAATTTTTCCTATGAATTGCACGCGACTGACAGCGCAGCGCGGGCTGGTACTTTGCATACCGCCCATGGCGATGTGCCAACGCCTACCTTCATGGCCGTTGGCACAGCCGGCACCGTAAAAGCCATGACCGCTGATGCGGTGCGGGCAACGGGTGCTAATATTGTATTGGGGAACACCTATCATTTGATGCTGCGCCCAACAGCTGAACGGGTCGCAAGGCTGGGTGGTTTGCATAAAATGATGGACTGGCCTCAACCGATATTGACTGATTCCGGCGGCTTTCAAATTATGTCGCTCGCCAAATTGCGCAAAATGACCGAGGACGGCGTTACCTTCCAATCACACACGGATGGGTCAAAGCATTTTTTGTCACCCGAACGCTCAATGGAAATTCAGTATTTATTGGATGCCACCATCACCATGGTGCTGGATGAATGCACGCCCTTCCCAGCCACGCATGAGGAGGCAGCCATTTCAATGCGAATGTCCACCCGCTGGGCGAAGCGTTCACGCACGGCCTTTGTCGCGCGCGAGGGCTACGGGCAATTTGGGATCGTGCAAGGTGGCGTCTATGAGGATTTGCGGCTGGAATCAGCCGAGGCGCTGCGGGAATTAAATTTTGAGGGCTATGCCATTGGCGGCTTAGCGGTTGGCGAAGGCCAGGCAATGATGTTTGCGACGTTGGATGTAACCACGCCGCATTTGCCCATAAATAAACCGCGCTATTTGATGGGTGTTGGCACACCTGATGACCTGCTGGGCGCGGTGGCACGCGGGGTTGATATGTTTGATTGTGTCATGCCAACGCGGGCCGGGCGCACGGCGCGGGCATTCACCTCGCAGGGTGTTTTCAATCTTCGCAATGCCCGCTTCATTGATGATGATAAGCCGCTTGATGCCACCTGCACCTGCCTTGGCTGTAGCCGCCATAGCCGGGCCTATTTGCATCATTTATTCCGGTGCGAGGAAATTTTGGGGCCGATGCTGCTGACCATTCATAACCTCACCTATTATCAATCACTGATGCAAGGGGCGCGGGCGGCGATTTTGGCACAAAACTTTGAGGCTTATTGTGCCAATACGCGCGCCGGTTGGGCGGCGGGTGATGACTGATATTAAAACCGCCATCATCGCGCGCGCGGCGGCGCTCGGCTTTGATGCGGTGGGGTTTAGCCGTGCCACGCTGACAGCAAAACAGCGCGATGGCCTGCATAATTTTTTAGCCGCCGGGCATCATGGCACAATGGGCTGGATGGCAGAGCGGGCGGCACAGCGCGCGGACCCGCAGAATTTATGGCCTGAAGCCGTGAGCGTGGTCACGCTTGGGCTTTCATACGCGCCAGCAGATGATGCTCTGGCCACAACGCGAATTCCCGAGGCGGGCAATATTTCAGTTTATGCCCGCAACCGGGATTATCATGATGTTATAAAGGGTAAGCTCAAACATCTTGGGCAGTTTATTGCCGCGCAGAAAAACCATGTGAAAGTGTTTGTTGATACCGCACCGGTAATGGAAAAGCCGCTGGCGCAGCAGTCCGGGTTGGGCTGGCAGGGCAAGCACACCAACCTTGTGTCGCGCCAGCATGGCTCATGGCTGTTTTTGGGTGAGGTTTTCACCACCCTCGCCATTGCGCCTGACACGCCCGCGCTGGACCATTGCGGCTCCTGCCATGCCTGTATCAGCGCTTGCCCGACCAAAGCTTTCCCCGCCCCTTACAAGCTCGACGCGCGACGCTGCATTTCATACCTCACCATTGAACATGCCGGGCCGATTTCTGTGGAATTTCGCACCGCCATGGGCAACCGGATTTATGGCTGCGATGACTGCCTGGCGGTGTGCCCCTGGAACAAGTTTGCGGTAGCGGGGCATGAGGCTAAGCTGGCGCAGCGGGAGGATTTAACTGCCCCCCTGCTGGCTGAGCTGGCCGGGCTGGATGATGCGGCGTTCCGGGTTAAGTTCAGCGGCTCTCCCATCAAGCGTATTGGCCGCAACCGGTTTGTCCGCAATGTGGCCATTGCCATTGGCAACAGCGGGGCCGCCCACCTGCTGCCAATGGCGCAAACCCTGGCAGCAGAGCCTGACCCGGTGGTGGCGGAGGCTGGGGCCTGGGCCGTCGCTTCCCTTCAGGGCGCGAAAGGGGTAAATTCTGGCCTATGAATTGGATCTCAGAATTTGTTCGCCCTAAAATTCGCACCTTGCTGGGCCGCAAGGAGGTGCCTGATAATTTATGGCACCAGTGCCCGAAGTGCCAGCAAATGATTTTTCAGCGCGAGTTGGAGGCCAGCAAAAAAGTTTGCCCGCATTGCGGCCACCATATGCGGGCCAGTGCGGCGGACCGGCTGGACTGGACATTTGATGAGGGCAATTACACACGAATTGACCTGCCAAAAGTGGTCGCTGACCCGCTAAAATTTCGTGACCAGAAAAAATACGCAGACCGTCTGCGAGAAGCGCGAGAGACCACCAAGCATGAGGATGCGCTGCTGGTAGCGCACGGCACCATTGGCGGCCACAAAGCCGTTGTGGCCGCAATGGATTTTGACTTTATGGCAGGTTCAATGGGGGCTGCCGTGGGCGAAGGGCTGGTGGCGGCGGCCAGGCTGGCGGTGCTGCAAGCCGCACCATTGATTGTTTATGCAGCCTCCGGCGGGGCGCGGATGCAGGAAGGTGCTATCAGCCTGATGCAGATGCCGCGCACCACCATTGCCGCCATGATGGTGAAGGAAGCCAGGCTGCCGTTTATAACCGTACTGACTGACCCTACCACCGGCGGCGTGACAGCGTCTTTTGCGATGCTGGGGGATATTCAAATCTCGGAGCCAAATGCACTGATCGGGTTTGCGGGTGCCCGAGTGATCGAGCAGACGGTGCGGGAAAAACTGCCCGAAGGCTTCCAGCGGGCGGAATATCTGCTGGCTCATGGCATGATTGACATGGTGGCGAAGCGCGGTGAACTGACCGCGACCTTGAGCAAAATCATCGACCTGCTCATGGCAAACCACAAGGCGGCGGCTTGAGCCGGTATCATGCCAGTCTGGACAGGCTGCATAACCTCTACCCGAAACTGATTGATTTAAGCCTCGGGCGGCTGGAGCGCCTGTTGGCGGATTTGGGCAGCCCGCATTTGCGTCTGCCGCCGGTTATTCACGTGGCGGGAACCAACGGCAAAGGCAGCACTTGCGCGTTCATGCGGGCCATTGCCGAAGCGGCGGGGCTGAAGGTGCATATATATACCTCACCGCACTTGGTAACATTCAATGAGCGGATCCGGCTGGCAGGTGAATTAGTGTCAGATGCAGCGCTGGCTGAAGCGCTTGATGAAATTGAGAGTAAAAACGCCGGTAACCAAATAACCGTGTTTGAGGCAATAACGGCGGCGGCGTTTTTGTTGTTCTCGCGCGCGCCAGCTGATTTATGCATTCTGGAAGTGGGGCTTGGCGGCAAGCTGGACGCTACCAACGTCATAGCCGCCCCAAAGGTAGCGGCAATTACTTCAATCTCGATGGATCATCAGGATTTTTTGGGCGCGCGGCTTGAAATGATCGCCGCTGAGAAAGCTGGCATTATCAAACCCGGCTGCATAGTGGTAACGGGCCTGCAAGCGCCCACGGCATTAGATGAGATTGTAAAAACCGCTGCCGCCGCCGCCGCACCTTTGCGCCTGCGCGGGCGTGATTGGGAAGTAACGCCAACGCCAGATGGTTTGCGGTTTGCGGGTATGGAATTGCCCAAGCCAGCACTGCTTGGAGAGCATCAGGCGGATAACGCAGGTATCGCCATGGCAGCACTGCAGGCCAGCGGGCTGAAATTTCCCGCAAGCGCTTATGCGGCTGGCTTGCACAACGCCGAATGGCCAGCACGGCTGCAACGGCTGCATGGCGCTTTGCTGAGCAAGCTTCCCGCTGGTTCAGAGCTTTGGTTGGACGGGGCCCATAACCCTGGTGGCGGCCAGGCACTGGCAGCCCAGCTTGACGCTTGGGGAAGCCCGACGGTTTTACTGGTCGGGATGAAACAGTCAAAAGATGTTGCTGAATTTATTACACCGCTGTTAACGCGCGCTGCGAAAATTTTCGCGGTGGTGGAGCTTGGGCAGCACCTGGCGCTGCCGATTGAAAAAATTATTGCAGCCTCGCGGGGCATCGCGGTGCCAGGGCCGGATGTGGCGGGGGCGATGGCCCAAATCCATGAACCAGCGCGGGTGTTGATTTGCGGCAGTCTTTATCTGGCGGGTGAGGTTTTAAAGCTGGATGCCAGCAACCCGCCGCCACCCACCAGCACTGCCGCCAGCCCCAGTGCCCAGGAAAATCCGGCAAACCCGAATAAAACCAGCAGAAAAGAGGACACAACCGGGGTGATATAAGCAAGCGTGCCTATCAAGCGCGGATCGCCTTGTTTCATGCCGTAATCCCACAAATAAAACGCCGCCCCTAGCGGGCCCAAACCCATAAGGCATGCCACCAGCCAATTGGTGGGCGTGAGGGTGAATGGGCGCTCAAACAGCATATGCGCCGCAGCGGCTAAACCGGCGGTGGCGAGGCAAAACCCTGCCAAAGCGCCGGTTGGTACCGCCACTGACCATTTGCGTGCCAGCACCGAATACAACGCCCACACCACGGCGGCCCCAATGGCGGCAAGATAACCAGGGATAAAACCCGCCGAAAACGCTATCCCCTGCCCCAACAGCATAAACGAGCCAACCAGCCCCAGCCCAATGCCCAGCCAGTGCTGGCGAGATAATTGTAACCCCAGCAACCAGGCAGAGAGCAAAACAATTAACAACGGCCAAAGGTAATTTAGCAAATTGGCCTGCGCTGCCGGCGCGTGCGAGAGTGAGAAAAAATACAGCGCATGATAGCCAAATAACCCGCCCACCCCATGCGCCCAGGCGCGCGGCGATTGGCGCAGCACCGCAAGTTGCCCGCTGGCTAGCAACCAGGCCACCCCCGCTAACCCGGACACACTAAAGCCAATGGCCGTCAACAGCAGTGGGGGCACCCCCGCCTCCGCCCGTGCGCCCAAGGCCAAAAATGCCCAGAGCCCAATGGCCCCAACGCCGGAGATTGTTGCGCGGTTCACTGATTCATTATGCGATCAACAAAGGCGTGGACGGCCGCTTGCGCGGCCATCGCAGAACAACGCCTTAGTACATATGTTGCCCACCGTTGATCGAGAGAGTCGAACCGGTAATGAAGTCGGCTTCGTCGGCGGTGAGGAAAAGGACGCCGCGGGCGATGTCCTCCGCAGTGCCTAGGCGTCCACGCGGGATTTTGGCGATGATTTTTTGTAGCACGTCGGGCGGCACGGCGCGCACCATTTCGGTGTCCACATAGCCCGGCGCAATGGCGTTGGCGGTAATGGAAAAACGCGCCCCTTCCTGGGCAAGCGCCTTGGTAAAGCCATGGATGCCAGATTTTGCGGCAGCATAGTTGACCTGACCATACTGGCCGGCCTGGCCGTTGATCGAGCCGATGCTGACAATACGGCCAAATTTATGCTCCTTCATGCCATCAAAGCACAGCTTGCTGAGGTTGAAGCAGGAGCCGAGGTTGGTATCCATCACCGCATCCCACATGTCGCGGGACATTTTAGCGATGGTGGTATCGCGGGTGATGCCCGCATTGTTCACCAGAATTTCGATCGTGCCGTGCTTAGCGGCAATCGCGGCGACCGCGGCAGCACATTGCTCATAGTCCCCGGCGTCGAAACGAATGGTCTCGATGCCGGTGGCTTTGGTAAATGCTTCAGCGGCTTCGGTGTTACCGGCGTAGCTGGCTATCACTAGCCGTCCCGCTTGGTGAAGGGCTACGCTGATGGCGGCGCCAATACCGCGCGTGCCGCCTGTAACAAGTGCTATTCTCGACATTTTGTTTTCTCCCTTGATTGATTGAAGCATTAAAGCAAAATCCCAGAAGTGCAAAATAGTTAGTTTACCAATTGGTCAGGCTATTTTTTTTCGCCCGCGCAATGACAAACCAAAGCCACAAAAGCTGCACCAGCACGGGTACACAGAGAATCGGCAGGTGCCATCCTGGGCTGGTTGCCAAAAAGCCAATCGCCGTCAGGCCGCCCAGAATTGCAAAACCCCAATGCAACAAAGCAATAATGCGCGCATCCACCCCCGCCCGGTGGGCGAGCTGGTAGAGATGGCCGCGATGCGCTCTGGTGATATTATCCCCCGCCAGCACGCGACGGACCAGGGTGAAAGCAACATCGAAAAGCACGCCTGAGAGCAGCAGCGGCACCAGCAGGAAGGACAGCGGCTCGCTGCCATAACGCGCCGCCGCGATGCCGAACAAAGCCAGCATGAAGCCGCAGAACTGGCTGCCGACATCACCCATGAAAATTTTGGCGCCAGGAAAATTAAATGGCAGAAAACCCAACACACCGCCGGCCAGCAGCAGGGCGGCCGTATAGACGAAAAATCCGCTATAGGCGGCGGCAATGGCAGCCAGAAACAGGCACGCGATTAACGTAACGCCGCCGGCCAGGCCGTTCAGACCATCGATGAAATTCATCGCGTTGGTGATAAACAGAATAAAAAGCAGAGTCAGCGGGATACCGAGCCAGCCGGTATCAACGGGGCCGATGAAAGGCAGCAGAAAAACATGCACCCACAACCCAGCAAATACCGCCACCGAGGCCGCCAGCAGCTGGGCCAGCAGTTTAACGAGAAAGGAGACATCGTATAAATCATCAATAAACGAGATCACCGCCATCAGCACCGCCGCCCCGATCACGCCCAGGAAACGCGCTTCAGGAAGGCGCGAAACCTGGCCGTATTGGTGCAACAGTAAAACCCCCAGCAGAAACGCCGCCACGATGCCGACGCCGCCGGATTTGGGCGTTGTCACGCTATGGGCTTTGCGCGGCCCCGGCGGGTCAGGCACGCCGACGGCGACCATCGCCCGCACGATAATAGCTGAAAACATCGCCAAACCGGCCATTAGCGCCAGGTGGCGAGGGAGTGAGAGGGCAGGCCAGGACTGGAAATGATCCATTACGCGCAACCATGGCTGAAACTTCAGAGGTTTTGAAGATGCGCTCTTGAGACATAGCCGACCGGTGGGGTTGCATGCGGGCACGGCTCGCGCCAGAAGCGCAATTATCGGCAGAAGCCAGGAGCTCAATGTGAGAATAGCGATCATTGGTGGTGGATATGTGGGCTTGGTCTCTGGCGCCTGCTTTGCCGAGTTCGGCGTGGAGGTAGCGATCTACGAGGCTGACCCGCGCAAGCGCGACATGCTGATCCACGGCCAAATTCCAATTTATGAGCCAGGACTGGACCGGCTGGTCGCCGACAACGCCGCCGCCGGGCGGTTGACCTTTCCGGACAGTCTGGAAGATGGCATCGCAGGAGCCGAGGCGATTTTTATTGCCGTAGGCACACCAACCCGGCGCGGTGATGGCCATGCCGACTTGACCTTTGTGTTCGCCGCCGTGGCACAGGTGGTGAAATGCCTGGATCATCCGGCAATTATCGTCACCAAATCGACCGTGCCGGTGGGCACCGGGCGGAAAATTGCCGATCTGGCGCATCAATTGCGGCCTGAGTTGGGAATCGAAGTGGCCTCGAACCCAGAGTTTTTACGCGAAGGCAGCGCGATTGCGGATTTTATGCGGCCCGACCGGGTGATTGTGGGCACTGACAGTGAGCGCGCCAAGGATGTGCTGCGGCGGCTGTACCGCCCATTATACCTGATCGAGACGCCAATTGTTTTCACCGGGCTGGAAACCGCCGAACTGATTAAATACGCCGCCAACGGGTTTCTGGCGATGAAGATCACCTTCATCAACGAGATGGCGGATTTGTGCGAGATGGTGGGGGCCGATGTGAATGACGTGGCCCGTGGCATTGGGCTGGATGGCCGGATTGGCCGGAAGTTTCTGCATGCCGGGCCAGGATTTGGCGGCTCGTGCTTCCCCAAGGATACGCTGGCCCTGATGCGGATTGCCGAGGAGGCCGGCGCGCCAAGCAAGCTGATCCAGTCGGTGGTGGCGGTGAATGATGCCCGCAAAACTGCGATGGCGGCGCGGGTGATTGCGGCCTGCGGCGGCGATGTGAGTGGCAAGCGGATTGCGATACTGGGGCTGGCTTTCAAGCCGGAGACCGATGACATGCGTGAAGCCCCTGCAATCCCACTGATCGAAGGGCTGCTCTCGGCCGGGGCGCACGTGGTCGGGTTCGACCCGGTGGCGATGCCGACGGCCAAAACATTACTGCCGCCTGCTATGGAATTTGCCGGGGACTCCCGCGCCGTCGTGAAAGATGCTGATGCGGTGGTGCTGGTAACCGAATGGAACGAGTTCCGCGCCTTAGCACCGCGCTGGCTAGCCGGGCAAATGCGCGGTGATTTGATTGTGGATTTGCGCAACGTGTTTGACCCTGCCGCGATGCGGGCGGCGGGTCTTAGCTATCATGGGATTGGCCGTAAACAGATTTTGACGAGCGTTTGATGAGATTAGGTCGTAAAGCATGTGACCATGGATACTGACACCCATTCCGAGCCGACGCCGCACGACCTACCACTAAACGCGCAGCCACCAAGCGCACACCATGTGCGTTACCCTGACTACGCCAACCCGGAACTGCTGGAAAAAATTCCGCTGAGTGCGCGGACTGTTTTGGATGTGGGCTGCGCGCAAGGCGCCCTTGGCGAAGCCTATTTGCGCCGCAATCCGAACGCCCGGGTTTTGGGTATTGATATCGACGCTGAATCAATCCCGCATGCGGCGGCCCGGCTGAGCGAGGTGGCGTGCGTGGATGTGGAAGCCGACCCGATGCCGTTTGACGTGCCGGATGGGATTGATTGTATCATCTACGGCGATGTTCTGGAACATATGAAAGACCCCTGGGCGTTGTTACAGCGCCACGTGGAATATTTGGCACCAGGCGGCACGGTACTGGTGTGCATGCCTAATGTTGAACATTGGTCGTTTGCCTTGCGGCTGCTGCAAGGCAGTTTTGATTATGAAAACATGGGCTTACTGGACCGCACGCATTTGCGTTGGTTTACACCACGCACGATGGCGAGTGCTTTGGCCAGCACCGGGCTGACCTTGGCCGACGTGGCGGCGCGGCCGAATGATCACGAACAGGCCCGGCAGTTTACTCAGGCGCTGGCACCGGGGCTGCGGGCCATCGGTGTTGATCCGGCGGAATATTTAAACCGGGCCGGACCGCTGCAATTCATCTGGCGGGCCCGCAAATCCGCCCCGGCGCGGATGGTGATCAACGCCACCATGCTGGAGCCGCAAGGCGGGGTGAGCGATGTGCGGGTGGTTGAGCCAATGCGCGCCCTACGGACCGACAGCGCGGTGTTCGCGGAGATTATGGCCGAGCCGGACTTGCGACCAGCACTGGCGGATGCGCCAAAAATTGCCATCCTGCACCGCCCGCTGCTGTTAAGTGATTCCGGCCTGGAGCGCCTGCGTCGGCTGCTCAAACAAGGCTATGTCATCATCTCGGAATTTGATGATCACCCGCTTTTCATGCAGCAACGCGGCGTTGATCTGAACGAATTGCTGACCTTCAAAGCTGTGCATGCGGTGCAGACCAGCACGCCCGCACTGGCGGAGGTGCTGCGGGCCGAGAACCCGGAGATAGAGATGTTCCCCAACGGAATTTTTGAACTCCCCGAGGTCAGGAATTTCGCCAACCCCGAGCAGCTTACGTTGTTTTTTGGTGCCATTAACCGCGCTGAAGACTGGGCGCCGCTGATGCAAGGCCTGAATGAAGTGGCGCGCGCGGTGGGTAAGCGGCTGCGGTTTGATGTTGTGCATGACAGGGAATTTTTTGACGCGCTGGAAACACCTTATAAAAATTTCTCACCGATGTGCGATTACCCGCATTACATGAAGTTATTAGGTGGTGCCGATATTGCTTTCATGCCGCTGGCCGATAATGCATTCAACCGTGCGAAATCAGATTTGAAATTCATTGAGGCTTCGGCATGCCGGGTGGTGAGTCTGGCAAGTGATATCGCCTATGGCAATAGTATCATTGAGAATAAAACCGGGCTGGTGTTCCGCAACTCGATGGAACTGCGCGCGCATTTGCTAAGGGTTCTGGCCTACCCGGAAGCCGCCCGCCAGATTGGGGATGCAGCGCGCGCCGATATCGCGCAACGCCGGATGCTGGCGTATCAGGTCGATCAGCGGTTGGCTTGGTATCGCTCATTATGGGAGCGACGCGATGAGTTGAACGCTGCCCTGCGCGCGCGGGTGCCGGCTTTATTTGCGTGAGGCGTAGGTTGGGAAGTTTAGGGTTGTGATGAAAAAATATCTGCGCCAACTTAGTAATTTGATCCATCGCAGCCTGAGCGGCGTGAAATGGTTGGCCATCATGCCAATCGCGTTGCTGATCGGGCAGATCAAACCGCGCCGTCAGATTATCTCATGCTGGCCGACCGGCGCGATCACGCTGGGCCCTAAAGTCGTGTTGTTCATGCATTTCGACCGTTACGGCAATGTACGTCCGCAGTTGTTGCACTACATGCGCGAGCTAACCCGCAATGGCCGCGAAGTGGTGTTTGTCACCAATGCCGGCAAACTTAACGCCAAAGCCATGGCTGCCTTGCAGGAGGTTTGCGTGGCGGTGATAATCCGCAAAAACCAGGGCTATGATTTCGGCGCATGGCGCGACGCCATTGAACATTTTGCCCTGCCGCAGGCCAATACCGAGGAAGTGATTTTGGCCAACGACAGCGTATTTGGCCCGCTCTGGCCGCTCGATGCGATGCTGGCCAAAATTGATTACACCAAGGCCGACATTTGGGGACTGACCGATAGCTGGCAGGTTCGCTATCATTTGCAGTCATTTTTTCTAGCCTTCGGAAAAACGGCCCTGCAAAGCAAGGCATTTGCAAAATTTTGGGGTTCGGTGCGTCCTGTGCCCTCTAAAACATATATTGTTAAAACCTACGAGGTTGGCATTACCCAAAAGATGGCGAAAGGCGGGCTGAGATGTTCCGCGATTTGGCCTTATGAAGTACTGCTCGCGATGGTCGAAGGGCTGGATTTCAAAAAACTACTGACCTTTAAAAAATACGATTTCCGCCACCTTGATCCGGTAAGCGTGACGCGCAAGGTGCATTTGCAACGTATCCGTGATGGGGTGGCAAGGCGCAGCCCGCTCAACCCCACGGCGGAATTATGGCGGCAATTGTTGCAAGCCGGATTTCCCTTTATTAAACGCGAATTATTGCGCGATAACCCCACCAACGTGGAAGATATTCACGACTGGATCAAAGTGGTGCGTGATGAATTGGGTGCTGACCCTGAGCCGACCTTGCGTGATTTGCAGATGATGCTGAAGCAGCAAGCACCCTAGCATGCTGGCCAACCTGCGCATGCTGTTGCGGCTGGTGTTGGTACTGGCCTGGACGCTTCCCTGCATGCCAGTTCAGGCAGTTTTTCTATCGCGGCCTGGCCAAGCCAAAGTGCGGTTTGCGCAAGTCTATTGGCGTGGCGTGGCGTTCATCCTGGGGCTGCATATCAAGGTGAGGGGCGAAGTGTCACCGGCGCGACCGGTAGTGTTTATCGCCAATCACTGCAGTTGGATTGATATTGTCGCACTTGGCGCGGTACTGCCCGGCTGCTTTGTGGCGAAAGGGGACATCGCCAACTGGCCTTTTGTCAGTTGGATTGCCAAGCTGGGCCGCACGATATTCGTCTCGCGCAGCAAAACCACGCTGGAGCGCGAGCGCGATGGGCTGACCGCGCGGTTGGCGGCCGGCGATAATATCATCTTGTTTCCAGAGGGCACCACCTCCAATGGCTTGCGCATTTTACCTTTCCAGTCTTCCTTCCTGGCGATCGCGCAGGCGCCATCAAACCCACTGATCCAACCAGTCACGATCGTCTATGACCAACTCGACGGCCTGCCCGTTCAACGTTGGGACCGGCCGTTGATTTCCTGGTACGGCGACATGGATATGGCCTCGCATTATCCCGGCATTGCGCGGCGCAAATCACTGGGAGCGACGATAATTATCGACCCGGCGATACCTGCCGGCACATTTCCCAACCGCAAAGCCCTGTCAGCAGCGCTGGCGGAACGGCTGACCGCCAACGCCGCCTTGTTGCGGCGGGGGCGGTCAAACAAGCCACAAGTGCTGGCACCCTGATTGCTTACAGCAGCGTTTTGCCCGATAACGCGCCGGAAATGCATAAAGTCGCGGCTTTTTACCAGTTTTTACCTATTTCTGACCCTGCTGGTCAGGTAGATTTGCTGCGGGCATTTTGCACCCGGCTGGATTTACGCGGCACCGTGCTGATCGCGCCCGAAGGCATTAACGGCACTTTGGCCGGACCTGCGGCAGGCATTGATAAATTGGCCACCGCCTTGCAGGATGGCAGCATTATCCAGCCGGCTTTTGAGGCGCTGGAGCTGAAATTTTCCACCGCTGATGCCGCATATTTTGACCGGCTGAAAATCAAGTTCAAACGCGAGATCATCACCTTTGGCCAACCCGCGAGTGACCCGCTCAAGCAGGTGGGGACCTATGTGGCGGCGGCCGACTGGAATGCGCTGATCTCTGACCCTGAAGTAATTGTTCTTGATACCCGCAATGATTTTGAAGTTTCGATGGGGGCTTTTCAAGGTGCCATCAATCCCGGCCTGACCAGCTTCAGCGCGTTTGCGGATTTCGTGGAACAGCGATTGTCGAACCGCCAGAACACTAAAATCGCGATGTATTGCACCGGTGGTATCCGTTGCGAAAAAGCGAGTTCATTCATGCTGGCGAAGGGATTTGCTGAGATTTACCACCTGCGAGGCGGCATTTTGAAGTATCTGGAGGAGATTGCGGAAGCTGAAAGCCTGTGGCAGGGCGAGTGTTTTGTATTTGACCGCCGCATAGCGCTGGGCCACGGGCTGGTGGCGCACCCCGAGGCCATTGTGCCCGGCGTGCCCCTGACGAATGGCTGAAACGCGACGCGCACCAAGCGGCAGGTCGGCAAACTGTCATGCAATTTTGCTTGACTCGGCGCGGTGAAGTGACGCGGAATAACCTTGAGTTTAGGAGGTTTCATTAGAATTTGGTCTTGACCCCAGCCATCCAAACGCGCTTTTCCGTCCGGAAACACCGGATGGACTTAGACGTATGACATTGGGCGCCTCAAATACCCGTAAACTTCATGTTGTGACTCACGGCTGTCAGATGAATGTCTATGACAGCGCCCGCATGACCGATTTATTAGCACCGCTGGGTTACACACCCGTTGATGCACCAGAAGGTGCTGACATGGTGATCATGAACACCTGCCATATCCGCGAGCGGGCGGCTGATAAGGTATTCTCAGCCTTGGGCCGGTTGCGGGTGCTGAAGGAGGAAACCGGCGGGCGAATGATGATTGCCGTTACCGGTTGCGTAGCACAGGCCGAGGGCGAGGTGATCCTCAAACGGGCACCCTATGTTGACCTGGTGGTGGGGCCGCAGGCGTATCATAAATTGCCGGAACTGATTGCCCAGGTACACCGAACCAACAAATCCGTGCTCAACACCGACTTTCCGGCAGAACAGAAATTTGACTTTTTGCCTGATGCCGCAGCCTCACAAGGGGTGATTGCCAACCTCACCATTCAGGAAGGCTGCGATAAATTCTGCTCATTTTGTGTGGTGCCCTACACCCGCGGTGCTGAAGCCTCCCGCCCGGCGGCATCCATCATTGCCGAAGCCAAGCGCATGGTTGCCGGCGGCACGCGTGAGATTGCGCTGCTGGGGCAGAATGTAAACGCATACCATGGTGAGGGACCAGATGGCGCCGATTGGAGCCTGGTGCGGTTATTGGCCGCCTTGGCTGACATTCCAGACCTGCTCAGGTTGCGTTATACCACCTCACATCCTTCGGACATGACCGAGGCATTGCTGCTGGCGCACCGCGATAACCCCGCCTTGATGCCGTATTTACATCTGCCGGTGCAGTCGGGTTCGGATAAAATTCTTACCGCGATGAACCGCAAGCATAAAGCGGATGATTTCCGCACAATCATTGCAAGGCTACGGGATTTGCGCCCCGATATGGCGTTTACCTCGGACTTCATTGTGGGCCACCCGGGCGAAAGTGACGCGGATTTTGAGGCGACCATGGTGCTGGTACGCGAAACCCGTTTTGCGTTGGCCTATAGCTTCAAATACTCCACCCGCCCCGGCACACCGGCGGCTGGCTTGCCGCAACTGCCAGAGGCGGTGAAAGATGCGCGGCTTTATGAATTACAAGCCGAGTTGCGCCGCCAGCAGGATGAGTTCAACGCATCCACGGTCGGCCTCACCACGCCGGTCTTGTTCACCGGCACGGGCCGCTACGGCGGGCAAATCGCCGGAAGGTCACTCTACGCCCAGCCGGTGGTGGTAGAGTCGCCCGTTGAACTGACCGGCGAAATTCATCCCGTGACAATCACCCATGCCAACCCCAACTCTCTATTAGGAACACTCACCCAATCTAAGGAGACAATCGCAGCTTGAGCCAGATCATCGCATCCTCGGCTACCCCATCCTCCTCCCTCCCCCCGCGGTCATTGACCATGACTTTCAGCAACAATGCGCTTTTGCCGCTGTTGCTTGGGGATCATGACCGGCATCTGGCGCGTATTGAGCAAAAGCTTGGTGTACGGCTGGCCTGCCGTGGCAACCGTATTTCCATTGCAGGGCCCACCATCCAGGTCGCCGCGGCCGAGGCCGCTCTGGCGGCTTTGTACCGGCAGTTAGAACGCGGTGAGCTTATCGATGGACCAAAGGTAGATGCAGCGATGCGCCTGACCGACCCAACCACTGACCCGAGGCTGCCGCTTTCTGATTTACCAGCCATTCGCACCCGCAAAGGGGCCATCGGGCCGCGCAGCGCGGCACAGACCGCTTATATTGATTTGTTGGCACGCCATGAGATGGTGTTCGCGCTGGGGCCCGCCGGAACTGGCAAGACCTATTTGGCAGTCGCGCAGGCGGTGGCGATGCTAACCTCCGGCAAAGTGGACCGGATTGTGCTTTCCCGTCCCGCGGTGGAAGCCGGTGAGCGTCTGGGGTTTTTACCCGGCGATATGAAGGAGAAGGTGGACCCATATTTGCGCCCACTTTATGATGCGCTGAATGACATGCTGCCGGGTGACCAAATGACCAAGAGGATGGCTACTGGCGAGATTGAGATTGCGCCGCTGGCCTTCATGCGCGGCCGTACGCTGGGGCATGCCTTCGTGATCCTTGATGAGGCGCAGAATACCACGCCGGTGCAAATGAAAATGTTCCTCACCCGCATGGGTGAAGGTACCCGCATGGTCATCACCGGGGATTTGACACAAATTGACTTGCCGGCCGGAACCCGCTCCGGGCTGGCGGATGCGTTGGATACGCTTGAGGGCATTTCAGGCATCGGCGTGGCGCGGTTTAATAACAGCGACGTGGTGCGCCACCCTCTGGTGGGCCGGATTGTGGAAGCGTACGACCAGCGCCACAACGCCGTGAAAGAACATATCAGAGAACGGCATAGCTGATCATGGAGCCACGAAGTCTTAGCGCCTCCGGTTTCGGAGGCGAGATTATCATCGACCACCGGCTTTGGCGGGTTTATGTGCCTGATGTGATGAATGTGGTACGACGCGCCATGGATGTTATGGATTGCGATGCCAATGTGGTGCTCACCGATGATCGGACGATCAAGCGGCTGAATGCGCGTGACCGGGGCAAAAACAAACCGACCAATGTTTTGACCTACGAACAGCCGCCGGAGATTCTACTGGGGATTGGCGTGGTGCGGCGGGAAGCCTTGGCAGGTTGTAAATCTGTGGCAGCACATCTCTCGCATTTGTTAGTCCATGGGGCGCTGCACCTGGAAGGCTATGACCACGACCATGCCGGGGCGGCAAAGCAGATGGAAGCTGAGGAAACCTGGGCGCTGGCGCGGCTGAAAATTGCCAACCCGTGGAAAAACCAATGAGCTCAACCCTGCAACGATTATTAGGGCGGCTACGCAACACCGAACAATCGGTGCGCGAATCAATCGCCGAACTGGTGCAGGAAGCCGATGCTGAGGAAGCCGCCGGCCATGCGCATGAGCCAGAGGGGCTGGATGCGCACGAGAGGGCGCTGATTGCCAATGTGCTGCGCCTGCGCGAGATCACCGCTGATGATGTGATGGTGCCACGGCCTGATATTATTGCGATGCGCGCAGATGTGACATTAAGCCAGGCGATTGCTCAACTCCGCAAGGAGGGCCATTCGCGGATGCCGGTGTATCGCGATAATCTCGATGATCTGGTCGGCATGGTGCATATTAAGGATGTATTTGCCTTTACCGGCAGCGAGGCGGAGTTTTCGGTAGAGGCAATCATCCGCAAACCATTGATGGTGGCGCCGCAAATCTCGGTGCTGGATTTGTTACTGCAGATGCGCCAAACCCGCACGCATTTGGCGTTGGTGGTGGATGAATATGGCGGGATTGACGGTTTGGTAACCATTGAGGATCTGGTTGAGACCATTGTGGGTGATATTGCTGATGAGCACGATGAAATTGAAGGCCCCATGCTGGTGGAACGCCCCGATGGCGCGCTGGATTTGAACGCGCTGCTGCCGGTGGAAGAGTTCGAGGCCAAGCTTGGCCCGGTTCTCTCAGAAGATGAGCGTGATGCCGATATTGAAACGGTGGGTGGTCTGGTCTTTAACCTTGCGGGGCGGGTGCCCACCAAAGGTGAAATTGTACCGCACCCTTCCGGCATTGAATTTTTGGTGCTGGAAGCTGATGCCCGGCGGATACGCAGGCTGCGGGCACGCCGCACCATTGCCCCCGAGGCGGGTATCATTACCCCTCAAGGCGAGCCATAAAATAACCCCTAACGCGGATTGACCATGACAAATATAAAAACGCCGATCCACCTGGAATATATTCTGGGCCTCACCGCTTTTGCCGCCGGGGCAGTAGATGTGATTAGCTTTGTGAAACTAGGTGGCGTGTTCGCTTCCGCCATGACCGGTAATTTGGCGTTTCTGGCTTTGTACCTGGCGCGCGGGTCACTGCATGCGGCCATCGGGTCATTTATTGCTCTGGTTGGGTTTATTCTGGGTGGCGTCATCGGCACGTTGCAAACCAGAGGCAAAACCAACCATCACGCGCTAAATATTTTACTGGTGACTGAGACCGGGTTGTTGGTGGTAATTATTTTATTATGGCTGACAACGGTGCATGTCGTTGGCACAGCCATTACTGATTTTTTAATTTTGATGCTCTCGGTGGTGATGGGGTTGCAAAGCATTGTTGGTAAAAAAGTTAATCTCTCAAATATTCCTACAGTGGTGTTTACCAGCACGCTGACCAACATGGTCATAGCTATCACTGACCAATTGGCAAGCGGAAAATTTACATTACCAACCGACACAAAACGGCAGAGTGCTTCATTTACTTTGTATTTTGTGGGCGCGCTATGTGCGGGGATTTTAGCGACGTTAAATTGGCAGATAATTATTTTACTACCCTGCGCGGCAGTTACCTGGGCTATGGTGCGGCACTTGCGCGCCAAACCCATTTAATAATCGGGTAACTGCCGTCCGCCAGGAACTACTGGTTCGTTTGTGAACTGCGCGTTGTTTCAGTCGTCGTGGTGCCAGGGGTACCAGGTACAAGCGCAGTCATTGGGTTGGGTGCTGGCGTGATGGTGGTCTGCTCAGTGGTTGTGGTGGTGCTTTGTGGTGGCGGCGTATCATCACTGCAAGCAGCCAGCAAAGCCAGGCTGGAGACAATCGCGGCACTATAAAAAATACGTTTCATCAGGCCTCTCCTGAATTAATTTGTTGTTGATGTGGTGGTGGTTTTTTTGGTGACAATAGCAGCCGGTGGTGGCTGTATTGTAGTGGTGGTTTTACTTTCACTGGTAACGCCGTTTGCATTACCGTAAGTTGTTTTATTTGATTCATATTGATCGCCGTTGGCATCAACTGCTTTCTTTGTTTCCGTTGTGCTCAGCACACCAGACGGAGGCGCCATGAGTGGCGCAGGTGCTACGGTGGTGGATGATGAAGTTTCTGTTGTGGTGCTCTGTGCAAAGGCCGTGCCTGACATCAAGACAAGCATAGCCGCTCCAGCAAGTAACTGCGTTTTCATTTTTATTCCTATTTTATGTTTGGTCAGTTGCCGCCTAGCAAAATGCCAGGCGGTTGGTTGTAAATAAAAATTATCCGGTTGAATTAGTGATAAGCGCCAAGGCCACCCACCAGCCAAACAACAACAAGGATAATTAAAATAAGCCCCAGCACGCCACCTAATCCCCGGCCACCGTAGGTACGGTTGGCATAGTAACCGCCACCGCCTCCGAATATTAAAAGTAATACGACAATGATAACGATAAGCGACATTTTATGTTCTCCTGCAAACTGCAATTCACGATCATTAAGTTGTGATCCAGTACGCAATAAAAAATACCACTTGAAATTAAAACGCGGACACCTGATGGCCATGAATGGCGCCCAGTAAGCTTGTATTCTAGCTAAACAATTGGAAATAAATCGCCAGATACTGGCACGTTGCGGCAATCAAAATTAAAAAATGCCAGATCGGGTTATGAAATTTCAGGCGTGAGTCTGTATGGATTGCCGCCCCTACCGTGTAAGCAATACCACCTGCGAAAATCAGAACCAGAACATCGGGCCGCAGCAATGCAAAGCAATAATGGATCAGCACCAGCAGCATCCAGCCCATCGCCATGTAGAGCCCCAGCATGGCGCGCTCGAACCGGCGTGGAAATTTCAGCGTGATGAAAACACCAATGGCAGCTAGTAACCATTGAATGGCACATAATAATGTACCGCCCTGCCCCGCCAGCACATTGACGCTGATGGGCGTATAGGTTCCGGCGATCATCACAAAAATCATCGCCCGGTCCAGCCGTCGCAACCGCTCCTTGCGCAATCCGTGCGGGCAAAGCTGGTACGCCGCCGAGGCTGCCAGCATGCCAATTAGCCCGGCCACGTAAGCGGCAATTGAGATATTGAGCGTGACACCGCCATGCCATGCAGCCGCCACGACCAGCCAGACACCCGCCAGCACCCCGGATGGCACCCCAATGATGTGGACCCCCAAGTCAACTGCCCATTCGGCTTTGCTGTACTTAGGGAAGCTCAGCGCTTCCATTTTGCCTCGGGCTTTTGCCACGCACTTACTCCGACTAAGGAATATGTCATATTTGGCCGTTGGCAACGGCGGTGCAAGCCGTAAAGTGACTTTACCGTCGCTGCGCCGATAAAGTCACGGTCCCACCGCAAACCCGCTCTACTATGCTGATTGGCACAATACACTTAGGCTTGTGCTTGCTCTTTCCATCAGCGGGCGGGCGCACAAACAATCATCTTGGGAATATTACACATGAGACAGAAGTTGCATCTGGAAGATCTGCATGTCGGACAAAAATTCACCACGGCTACCAAATTGGTATCCGAAGACTCAATCAAGCAGTTTGCGGCCCTCTATGACCCCCAGCCATTCCACCTTGATGATGATGCCGCAAAGGCCACGCTGTTTGGCGGCCTGGCGGCCAGCGGTTGGCATACCGCGGCCATGACCATGCACCTAAATGTGAGCAGTGGCCCGCCACTGGCCGGCGGTATTGTTGGCGGCGGTGGCGAGATCCATTGGCCCACGCCAACGCGGCCTGGGGATATTTTGCGTGTTGAAGGGGAGATTATGGAAATCACCCGTTCACGCTCAAAACCCAACCGCGGCATGATTGTGATGCGAATGGAGACGAAAAACCAAAACGACGAGGTTCGACAAATTATTGTGATGAAGCTCGTTGTGCCTCGAACCCCAACGGCGGCAGTGTAATTTACTGAGCGTTGCGCTGACGCACCGGCAGGGTGATGATTGAAGCGCTGGTACGCTCAGGTCCAGTACGCTCAGGCCCAGTGCGCTCAGGCCCAGTGCGGAATTGTTGTAATCGCTCGCTCAACTCACTGGCCTGATGCGCCAACTGGTTGCTGGCCCTCAACGTCTCCTGCACCATTGTGGCGTTACGCTGGGTGGATTGGTCCATCTGATTCACTGCCAGATTAACCTCGCTGAGGCTGGAAGCCTGTTCCTGCGCCGCGCCAGCAATGTTATTGACCAGCAGACTAAGGCGGTTCACCTGCTCCACAATGCGCTCCAACGCGCCGGCGGCCTCATCCACCAGCTTGACGCCCTGCCCGACTTGCTGGCCGGAGGTGGCGATAAGTATTTTGATCGATTTTGCGGCCTCGGCTGAACGCTGTGCCAACACCCGAACTTCGCTCGCCACTACCGCAAAACCACGCCCAGCTTCACCGGCACGCGCCGCTTCCACCCCGGCGTTGAGCGCCAGAATGTTGGTCTGAAACGCAATATCGTCGATTACGCCGATAGTGTTGGTGATTTCGCGCGACTGCGCGGCGATGCCCTCCATGGCGGTAACGGTTTCACGTAGCACCTCATTGGAGGTTTGCGCTTCTTCATGGGCGAGCGTGACCGCCGAGCGTGCTGTCAATGCAGCGGTAGCTGTCTGTCGCACGGTGGAGGTGATTGCATCGAGCGCCGCCGCAGTTTGTTCCAAGGTGGCGGCTTGCTGGGTGATTCGGCCCGACAGATCATCGGATGCGCCCCTGATCTCCTCAGCACCGTTTCCAACATCGCGGGTGTTGCAACCAACGGCTTCGATGGTGGCGTGCAATTGGGCAATGGCGCTGTTGAAATTATCGCGTAATTTTTCATAGTCAGAAGCTAATGCTGCCTCAAGGCGGAATGCCAAGTCACCTTTCGCCAGATGGTCAAGCGCATCCGCCAGAGCAATAACCGCCTCGCTCTGCCGTTTCGCATCCCATAGCCGTTCAGCGTCGATTTTGCGGCGGCTGTCCTCGTATTCCTGCCGCTGGCGCACCGCTTGCTGGGCAGTTTGCGCATGCGCCTGCGTAACCTCGTCAAGTGCTTTAATACAGGCTTCAAAGTCACGCGGTGGCCCAGCAGCGCGACGGCCAGCCATGGTCTTAACGCCCACAAACAGCATGCCGATCACCGCACCATCAGCGATGATCGGTTCATATACCGCCACGTAAGACTCACCCAGAATAACCGCCTCACCGCGATACGACAGGCCTTGAGTCAGCACCCGCTCATACGCAGGACCCGGTGCTAGTTTGGTCCCTAGAGCGCGGCTGCCATAGGTGGTCTGCACATTGGTTGCCACGCGCTCATCGCCTAAAAAAATTGTGGCGGTGCCGCCATATTGCAATTTCACCTGATCGACGATGGTGCAGTCACCATTCAAACAATGGTTGCCAAAATACAGTCTCTCGCCATCCTGGCGTGGCAGCCCCAGGGCCTGCAAGGCGTTGCGCAACATGTCTAAATTACGGTCAAGCCCGTTCTGAGCGACCATCGCGGCATTTTTTTCCTGCGCCGTCTCCACAGCAGCTTCAAGCCGCTGGTTTATCACGGTAAGCCGCTTGAAATGCCACTTCACGGTCAGACCCACCGTCACAGCGGCAAAAACAAGCAGGGGAAGAACTGCAAAAGCCATTAATTTACCTCAACCTTGCGCAAGCACAAATCCGTCGATGAGTAAGAATAGACAGTAATTTGTTAAGAAAGCGTTGTGCTGGGGCCGCTAGCTGCCGCGCGGCTACCCTTTCACGCAAGCGACCGCGGTGTATATATCGGTCAAGCATTTATCGATGCCCATCAACTGCTGTTACAGGACCAGACAACCTCAATGGAACAAAACGTCAGCGCTGCCGATATTCGTAAACATCTGGGCGAGCTAAGCGATTTTGCCGCCGTCACGGCCTTGCTTGCGCTCGCTGGCCTAAGCGTGGTCGATGTCGGGTGTGGACCTGGTCATGTGGCGCGCGAACTTTGTGGCATTGGCGCTACCGTCCTTTGTGTGGAACCCGACCCGGTCCAAGCCGCCAAAAACCGGCTCGCATCGGCTGTGCCCGGTCTCAGTTTCACCGAAGCCCGCGCTGAGGCTCTGCCGGTGGAAAGCGGCTCCGTTGATGGTGTATTTTTCTTTCGCTCGCTACATCATGTCCCGATCGACCAAATGGATGCAGCCCTGGCCGAAGCCGCCCGCGTGCTAAAACCGGCGAGCGGATTTTTATGCGTGGTGGAACCAGCGATGACTGGTACTTATTTCCCGGTAATGCGACCCTATAATGACGAGACAAAAGTGCGAACCCACGCTCAAGCGGCTTTGAAACGCAGCGCTGGCGCAATTTTTGCCGATGCGGAATTCTTTGAATATGTTCAACGCCCCAGCTATGATTCTTTCGCTAGCTTGGTCACCAGGGTAACCGGGCAGACGTTTAATAATATCAACCGTGAACATGTGGAGACCGATGAGGTACGAGCGCTTTTTAATGCGGGCAAAGTGGCTGACAACCGCTATGTGTTTGAGCAACCGCTTCTGTTAAACCTGTATCGGCATCCGAGGCATCAGATTTAAGACAAATGGACGATGGCACCACAGGAATTGTGAACCCGCATTGCGCCTAAAAATGCCGTTGCAAACCACCACCCATATTGTATAAATTAATAACATAATTATTTAAAAATCCAGCCAAGGAGAAACACATGTCAAAAAACACCTATACTGTAAATCGCCGTGACGTTCTGAAGCAAGCCACCACCCTCGCCGGTCTGGCGGCAGTCGTTACCGTTGCCGCCACGCAGACCGCGAAAGCGGACGGCGGGTCGATGGCTCCTGCTTCGGTCGGCTATGTCGATCATCCAAACGGCACTCATCAGTGCTCCAACTGCTCGCTTTATATTCCCGGCACCCCGGCCACCGCGAACGGCCTGTGCAAGGCTGTCGCTGGCCCGATCAGCCCGACCGCCTGGTGCCAGATCTGGGCGCCTGCCTCGTAATTCTACTGGTAATTATATCTAAAAAAACGCAGGCATTGTTTGCCTGCGTTTTTTATGGTCGGTCTAGGATGTAAGCTTTTTCAACGAGTTGCATGATTCTGCCGACGCCATAGGGGACTTTGATGGCTTTTGGGTTTAGCTCTGGGGTGTGGCCGGTGTCGCGGGTTATGGTGTTGATAGTGTTCATGCAGACATCGAACTCGACACCTTGGGCGATCAGGCTGTCCACGGCGATGCGCTCGGGGCTGTTGGCGAATAATATTTGCACGCCCGGCCCGTAGGCGACGACGACGATAGAGACATTGTCGGGGCCGAAGTCTTTCAGGATGCTGTTGGCGACGCTGATGACCAATTTTTGCTTGGCCATGTCAGCGTCGGAGAGTTGCAGTAGCAGTTTTTGGGTGGCGAACGGCGCGTTTGATGGTAGCGGCGTTTGCGCCGATGGCGGGTTGGGAGCCGGCAAAGGTGCCGGGGTTTGCGCCACTGCAGCAGCAGGCGCCATTGTTATCCCGAGCAGGCAGATTATGGTGGTTATTTTCATGGTGCGTATCCGGCGTTATTGCTGATGCCGATGACTTTGGTGACGTTTGGTTTGGTGATGCGCACGGTTTTTTCGGCGCGCAGGTAGTTTGCCACCACCTCCCACACTGGCGGCGTGTTCTGCGGCTGCGAGACTGAGGCCCAGCCTGCCACCTTGTAGGTTTTTGCGGCATCCAGCAGTTGGCCGTTGCTCAGCGTCATCTCGGAGATACGGTTGCCGATTTTCTCATTCGGCGCGCAGGCGTAATTCATACCACCGACCCGCACCATGTCGCCGCCCTGCTGGTAGAATGGGTCAGGGTTGAAGAGATTGTCACACACATCTTCCATCGCCGCTTTGATCTGCGCGCCGGTCATCATTGAGACATACACATCGCCGTAAGTCATGGCGGTTTCACTGAGCAGGTCCTCCATCGTCATCGGCCCGCCCGCCAGCACCGTGTTGCCCCAACGGAAGCCCGGTGAGAGCACGATCTGCGCGTCCATCTCCTGCAGCAGCGCATCGCAGATCATCTGGTCCATGGTGCCGGTAAAATTGCCGCGCCGGTACAGCAGGGTTTCAACATCCGCCAGTTTTTCCTGCAGCATCGCCTGATGCGGGGCGCGCCATTTGGTGATTTCAGCCTGCATGACAGGGTCAGCTTTGATCTCGTTGGCATACACCGGCAGCAGCCGGTATTGCAGGCCCTTCAGCGCACCTTTGCTCAACGACAAATCCAGCACCGCGACAAACTTACCGGCGGAACCTGCGTTCGTCACAAAGGTTTTGCCGCCGGGGTTTTTGACAATTTGCGGAATGGGAATCGCATCATGCGTATGCCCGCCCATGATGATGTCGATACCGCTGACCTTTGCGGCCAGGGCAAGATCAGTGTCCATGCCGTTGTGTGAGAGCAGCACCACCGCATCAACCTTGTGAATATCGCGCAGCTGATTGACGGTTTTTTGCAGCGTGTCGGGGTGAATTCCAAACGTCCAGTCCGGCACAAACCGGCCGGGGTGGGCGATGGGCACATAGGGGAAGGCCTGGCCGATCACGCCGATCTGGTAGCCGCCCATCTCGCGGATGGTGAACGGGGCGAACACATGGCCGGAGGCAGCATCGAACGCCGGCTTGTTGGCGAACGCCGCGTCATCGGTGAGGAACACATTCTGCGCGATGAACTTGCCCTTGAAGGCGGCGATCAACTTCGCCAGCCCATCCTCGCCGTAGGTGAATTCCCAATGGCCGGTCAACACGTCAGTGCCCAGAATATTGGCCAGCGCAATCATGTCCTGGCCGCCAGAAAGATTGGCAACGCCGGAGCCTTGGGTGAGATCGCCGCCGTCCACCAGCATGGTGCGTGTGGCACCGGCCTGGTTGCGTAAACGGTCGATCAGGGTTTTTAAATGCGCAAACCCGCCCATCGGGCCGTATTTATGCGCAGCACGTTCAAAATCCAGGAAGGTAAAGCCATGCGCGGCCGCACCACCCGCCGGGATATCGAAATATTTCAAGAACGCCTCGCCCACCAGGTGCGGTGGCCGGCCATTGGCGGCTCCCACGCCGATGTTTACCGAAGGCTCACGGAACTGCACCGGGTTGGCCTGGGCGTGGGTGTCGGTGATGTGGATGATCCGCGCATCAGCGTGCAGCGGCACGTCGTACATATCGGCTGCCGCGGCGTAGGCGGCAGGCATGGTGAACGGCAAGGCGCCCGCCGATGCCAGGAGTGAACGGCGAGAAAGTTTCATGGAAGCTGCCTTATCGTTTGGTTAGTGGATCACCTGCGCACGCCACATTGTGGCTTGCTCATGCGCTTCGGCGACGGCGGTCTTGGCTTGCACCTCGGCCTTGGTGGCCTTCTTCTGGGCGGTGGCAAAATCGCCGCTGGTCTCGGCGTCATGCGCCGCCTTCAGCAGCGTTGGCACCGTGTTCCATTCAACACCCAGCGTATCGGCCTGCTTGGCGGCGTCCTCAGCGGATTTGATCGCCGCCGCAGCGCTCGCCTGGGTGGCCGGCTTGGCAGCCGGTTTGGCAGCCGGTTTGGCAGCGGTGGCACTCATCGCCATGTCGGCCGGCATCGCCATCGGCATCGGCTTGGTGCCATCGGCATGCGCCACACCGATGCAGCCGGTCAGCAGCAGGGCGGCGGTGAGGTTTTTCAGGAGCAAATGTTTCATGGGCGTTCTCCCGGGCCACCAACTGGCAGGCCGTTGTTCATGTAAGCCAGGAAGTAGGCAAGATCGCCATACACATCGCTATCCGCTTTGGCTGGCACCGCGCGCACCTGGGTGTTGCATTCGATAAACCGGCGCGTCAGCGTGCCGGTGTTGCCCCAGGTCGAGCGGTACAGCGGGAACGAAGCCGTCATGCCAAGTGCCGGGGCCAACACATCCGAGCGCAGATGATCACCCGCCCCTTGCACGTGGCAACTGGCGCAGGAAAAATTCAACTGCCCGCGGCGGGTGTAAAAATACGCCTCGCCCGCCCGGTAATCCGCCAAAGCGCGCGGGTCATTCGGGATTTTAACGTCAAAGGCTTTGCCATCCGAGGTGCTGGCCATATAGGCCTCGATATCGGCGATGTCGCCCTTTTCCATGTCGAGCGGCTTCAAACCATTGTCGGTACGGCATTTGTTGAGTGCCAATTCCAGCGTCATGATCTTGCCGGACTTCGCATCGAACATCGGGTAGTTCTGGGTGATGCCGATGCCCTTGTTGGCAAAACAATCGCCGTAGCTGTGACCGTTCGGGAACGCCGCGGTGAACAAAGCCTTGCCGTTATCAATCGAGAACTGATACGGCGGGAATTGCAGAATATCTTTCCATTGCGCCCGCATACCGGCGTCCATCGCGTACGGGCCGTTGACAAAATCATCATGCGCCACGGCCGGGAACTTGTTGAAAAAATAACTCTGGAAAGCCTTCTGCTCAGCCGCCGGTGAGCTTAGCGTTGCCGCCAGCGCCGGAGCCGCCACACATAGCGCGATGCCTGCTAATAATATCCGCTTCATGACATTCCCCCTGCTTTGTTCACCGGCCCAACAATATTTTAAGGCCGAACCTTAAGAGATTGTTGCGGTGGTGCTGTCTTTGTTGCCCAGATTATCAACCCATGAAATGCTCAGCGCATCGCCGGACTTGCCGCCTTTGAAGCTGAACTTGGTGAACGGGTCTTTTGATACCGCGCCACCCCAGAAGGCGGTCAGCACCACCGTGCCGGCATGCGCGAACTCAACCACCTGAATATAATGCGCCGGGATCAGTTTGCCTGAGGCATCCTTCACAAAACCGGAATCCATCGGGTGATGGATCAGCGCCTGAACCGTTGTCGCGGTACCGTCTGATGACGCCCGCACGAGAATTGAACCCGCCATATTGATATCTCCCTTTAGCCGCCGCAGCCGCCGAGTGTAACCTTAACGTTCTTGGAAACGCTGTATAATTTGCCGCCTGCCTGCACCAGCGCGATCACGTCAGTGGTCTTGGCCAGCTTGATCCGCGACGAGACCGCCGGATTGGTGCCGGCGGGGAACTGATACGCTTGCGCCAAAGTAAACGGATTGCCCAGAGCCAGCACCGCAATCGCGGTGACGTCCGGCAAGGTGGTGGTGATCGACACCGGCACCACAGCACCATTCTCGGCAATGTCAGGCGCGTCGAACGAGATGTCGGTGGAAGCCGTCGCGGTCATGTTGAACAAGGCGGCAATCGTGTCATCCTTGGTCTTTTGGGCAAACGCCTTGGCCGGATAGGCCGAAGTATCCGCCATCGGGGCCGCCGTATCGGCCAGCGCCGCCTTGAAGCCAGGCGCGAACAACGCCGCCAGTGTGGTTGCCGCGGCACCGCTCAAGGTGATCCGCCGTGTCAATGCCGGACCAGATTTGATCCGGACCGTCGCCTTGGTATTTTGCATGTTATTGAACCTCATTTGGTATATAAATAAGCCACGACATCGTTGATCTCTTCGGGGGTCAAAATGCCGTTCCTGCCGAACGCCGGCATGACGGTGCCCGGGTTGCGGGCCTGTTCATTATAGATCACCGCATAGAGTTGCTTGGAATCCGGCATGATCACCTTCATGTCCTTCAAGGCCGGGCCGACATTGCCCATCAGCGAGCCGCCTGCAATCACGTGGCAGGCCAGGCAGTTGCCCTTGCCACGGTCAAACGCAATCGCCTCACCCATCGACACCGGATCGCTCGGCTTGGCCGCTGCCGGAACAGCCGCCGCCGGGGCCGCAGGCGCCATTGGTGCCGCCATCGGTGCTGCCATCGGAGCAGACATGGGTGACATTGGCGCCATCGGCGCGGTCTGCGCCCATGCCGTTGACGCTAGTGTACAGCCTAACAGTGCCGCAAGAACTTGGAGTTTCATCGCCCGCCCCTTATTTTGTAGGTGTTCCCTGCATCGTATCAACCGGCCCTGTCGTGCGCGGTGTAATGCCAGATTTGCTGGCATCCGATGTTACCGTCAATGCCTTCGGGTCAGCGCAATGCGCCATGCAGGCTACATCATGCGTCAAAGGCCGTGGATCCTTGAAGTTAAAGCCGTCGCGGTTCGGCATTTTGACCGCCGCCAGGCTCTTCGCATCCGCCACAAAATTGTCCGGTACGATCCCATTCAGATTCAGAATATACGCGGTGATCGCGTAAACCTGGTCGTTGCTCAGCGAGCGCGGCGCATAAAACGGCATCGCGCGGTTGATGTAGTCATACACGATCGGCGCATACGGCCAGTAGCTGCCGACGGTCTTGAGCTTCTGCGTCTTCAACGCGCCAACGCCACCCACCAGCTTTGGATAGGCATCCACGCCCTCGCCAAACGTGCCATGGCACATCGCGCATTCCGCGCCATACACAGTGGCACCCGCGTCAACCGTACCAGAACCTGGCGGCAAATTGCTGCCGTCCGGCTTGATCGCAATTGACCATTGCGCGATCTGCGCCGCATCCGGCGTCATCCCAATGGCATAATAGCCCAGCGGCTCAGCCGCCGGGACCGGTGCTGCCACCGCCACTGCCGACACCGCCAAGGTTCCCAGCGCCACAGTCCCAAAAGCCGCAGAGGCAAATAATTTAGCCGAGCTGAACATTATTCACACTCCCATCCGCCAGAACATTCCAGGTCTGGATTGCATTATTCAAATAAACCGCCGCCGTGCCCATCACCGCGCGGGCTTCCACGATCGTCGGCTGCACATAGCCGGTCTCATCAATCGCACGTGACTGAATCATCGCCGGCTTGCCATCCCAATGCCAGGGGATTGTAAAGCGCGTCATGCATTTATCCAGCACTGGTTCTTGCAACGCCGCACGGGTGTAATTCACCCCGCCATCGAACGAGACATCAACCGCTTTGATTTTACCACGGCCAGTCCATGCAAAACCCCGAACCTCATAAAAGCCCGGACCACCGGTCAGCGGTTTTTCCGGGCAGGGGAATGAGATCACCGACTTGGCTTCCGCCACCCAGGTAAAGCCCAGCGCCGTGCCGTTCGGCAGCAATTCCGTATAGCTCGCGGTCTCCTCATGGGTGTACCACGGGCTGGTGCCAATCTCGAGCCGACGCAGCCACTTCACCATCTGGTTACCCTGCCAGCCCGGCACGATCAGCCGCACCGGATAGCCCTGCTCAGGCCGCAGCGCCTCACCATTCTGGCCCCAGGCCACGATGCAATCATCCATGGCTTTTTCCAGAGGAATACTGCGGGTCAAATGCGAACCATCACCGCCTTCCGCCAGCAGCCATTTGCCTTCCGGCTTGACGCCCACTTCATTCAGCAAGGTCGATAATTTTACCCCGGTCCATTCCGCACAGGCGATCAACCCATGCGTGTACTGGATCGAATTCAACTGCGCCGCCGGCCATTCGGTCGCGCCATTCGCCGGGCATTCCAGAAAGTGAATCCGCGATACCGAAGGAAACCGTTTTAAATCCTCCAGCTTCAACAGCAGAGGGGTCTTCACCAAACCCATGATCATCAGTTCCCACTTCGCCGGATCAACACTGATCCGACCGGCGTGGTAACGCTCAAAAAAATATCCGTTCGCCGTGATAATCCCAGGCTGGTCTTGCAAAGGCGTGAAACTCGCATCCGCCTGCGGGCTTTGCGCCAGCCAGGGAACATACCGGCGAATCGCATCCTTCTCATATTTCGAGGGCTGCCCGTACGGCCGATCATCAACACCAGCACCCAACGAATGCCCCCACGCATCATCCAATGGGCCCGCCGGCGCCGCCGGAACAGCCGCCGAGGCAACACGCGTAGATGCCGCCACCAACGCACCTCCCGCAGCAGCAGCACCAAATTTAAACATCTTACGACGACTAGCTCGCGCCATACTAACCATTCCTTCGTTCATCCCACTTTATAAAACACTTACACAGCAAACCTAAGTATTTCATGAATTGTCTTAAAATTATCTAAACCTTGTCGGGCCGGAATTATCGACTGTCAAGGTGCTTTTGCAACGTTCATCATCGCCTGCTTTTGCTGTTTGGTTCGTGCCATGGTCACCACGCTTACCATGTCATCGTAACCCAAGGCCCCCTGCACAAAAATCGGTCCCACGAACAACGCAGGAATCCCATCAAGGTTCAATTGCGCGCCGCGATCGAGATTCTTCGAAATACGCTGCGCCACAGCATCGCCAGCCATATCAAATTCCATCTGCGACCAGTCCAGCTTCAAAGCAGCAGCCTCAGCCTGCATCGCGGCTGTCGTCGGTGGTGCCGCCTCGGTCATCAGGAATTTTCTGAACGGCACGTATTTACCCTGCAACTGGGCGGCGAAAAGCGCTTGCGTGCCAAGTTGGCTGGGCGCACCGAGAATCGGATAATCGATGGGAACGTAACGAATTCCCGGATCGGCCGTCAGCAGTCTATCCAGCCACACATCCATCGCCCGGCATGGCGGACAACGAATATCGTAAAAATCCACAATCGTGACGTCGCCATGCGGATTTCCCATAATCGGGTCATCTGGGCGCACCAATGACTTGGCGGTCGGCGTTGCCGGTGCCGTATCAGCCTGGGCGGTGCCCGCACTCAACAGCGCAGCTACACCATAAAAAAAACTTCTGCGCTGCAGCATAAGCGAAGCCACCCTCACAACGAATTTGCCTTGTCATTCAAACCGGCCATCGCCGCAAACCGGGCCACGACCGACCGCTTACCCGCCATTAAATGATTTCGAATGGTAATCCAGGTGGCTTTCACTAAAACCTGCAACATCGGCACGGTACGAGCCAAAGTTGCGTTGTCGAAAAAAGGGGCGGAGCCACCAATCAGGGCAACCCTGCCGTCCAATACCAGCCATCCAGGCTGAACCGCCAGAAAAATCAATTTTAACAACGGACTAACCTCAAAACTCTGCGCCATTACGTCTTATATATTTATTACTATACATGATTATATTATTTTTGTAAGTGTCTCTTGCTATAACTGCAAATTAAACTGCGTTGATAAAAGCCGGGCTCGCTTGCGTTGACAGAATAAGCGTTTCGACTGAACATTCCGGTGGCTATATTAAAACAATAAATCTGGGCCAAAGCTTTGGCACAATATAACGAATTTTGGGAAAATAGGGGAAAACATGATAGAATATTTCGTTCGTTTGACTGTCTTCACTATGTTTGTCAGCTTTGTCGCGTTGGTGCGCCCTGCGCATGCCAATATGTCAATGCTCGATAATTTTGATTACGCCCAACCGGCTTTTAAAAATTCCATGCCATTTGCCACACAACATGTGGTCATTCAGGTTAGTCAGGATGACCCGGCTTTATGGAATCTGGCCTTGAACAACGCACAAAATGTGCAGGATTACTTTGGCGCCCAAAAAGTTCAGGTTGTCGTTGTCGCTTATGGGCCAGGGCTGAAAATGTTGATCGCCGGCAGCCCTGTTACAGAACGGCTGGCAACACTTGACCAGGAAGGTATCGAATTCGACGCCTGCCATGTGACCATGCTGGGCATGGAACGTGCCACCGGCCACTTGCCTGTGCTGGTCCCTTCGGCGGTAATTGTACCAGGGGGTATTGTACGAATTATGCAGCTTGAAGCGCACGGGTTCCAATATATCAAACCTTGATATGAAAATTTTCAACTGGGGCCCGCACGATTACGGACCCCGGTTGATGCAAGTTTATTACACCAAGCGTTGAAAGCCAGAGATAGACCGATGAAACAGAATGTGTGGAACCAGCGCTATGCGGTTGAAGATTACATATTCGGCACCGAACCCAGCGACATACTGCGTAACAACGCGCATCTTCTAAAAGCCGGCCAAACCGCGCTGGCGATCGCTGATGGTGAGGGCCGCAACGGCGTGTATCTGGCAAGGCTTGGCTTACAGGTCACCAGTTTTGATTACTCGGAAGTGGCAATCGCCAAAGCTAAAAAGCTCGCGGCCCTGCATAATGTGCAACTGACCATGCTGGAGAGCGATATCGATTCCTGGCGCTGGACACCGGCAGCCTTTGATGCCGTGGTAGGAATATTTTTTCAATTCCTTGACCCGGTGCCACGCGCAGAAGCCTTTGCTGGAATTATTGCCACGCTCAAGCCTGGCGGGCTGGTGTTTTTGCGCGGCTACACGCCCAAGCAGCTTGACTATAAAACCGGCGGACCTTCAAACGTGGATAATCTTTATACGCCTGCACTGCTCACCGAAGCATTTGCGGGTTTTGAAATTTTACGACTTGAAGAGATGGACGTGCTGCTCAATGAAGGCCCACGCCACACCGGCATGAGCGCGTTCGTTGATTTTATTGCGCGCAAACCCTGAGATGCCATAACCGCATTAGTGATAATGCGCGCCTGGGACAATTTTGCCGCGGAAAATATAATAGGCAAAAATATTATAAGCGATGATGATAGGGATCAGCACCAAAATGCCTGGTAATAAAAATTCCAGGCTGACGGACGGCGCCGCCGCCTGCCAGATATTGACAGATGGCGGAATGATCATGGGAAATATGCTGTAACCTAGCCCGCCAAACGAGACCACGAAAAACCCAAGCCCACAGAGGAACGGCGTTTTGTCATGATGCGCCAGATGTTCGTCACGCAAATGGGTAAAGAAAAAATAGGCCAGGATCAAAACCGCTGCCGGCGCGACACTGGTGGGGAATATCCATGGCCAGTCGAACCAGCGATGGAAATACGCCGCATTGGAAAGCGGCGACCAGATGCCGACGATAGCAAAAATGACCAGCATGGCGATGGCCAGATTTTTAGCGTAACGGCGCATATCCTGCTGCAATTTTCCAGAAGCCCGCCAGATAATCCAGGCGGCACCCAACATTGAATAACCCACCGCCACCGCGAAGCCACAAAAAATCGTGAAAGGCGTTAGCCAGTTGAGCGCCCCGCCGGCATAGGCACGGTCAACCACCGGGATACCATGCATCAACCCGCCCAAAATGGCGCCCTGGCAGAACGCTGCTACGAGAGAGCCACCAAAAAATGCCCAGTCCCACAACCCGCGCAGTTTTTCCGTGGGTGCGCGAAAGCGGAACTCAAAGGCGGCACCACGGAAGATCAGCCCCATCAGCATCAGGATCACCAGTGGGTATACCGCCGGCAGAATCACCGCATAGGCAAGCGGAAACGCGCCATACAAAGTGCTGCCGCCCAGCACCAGCCAAGTCTCATTGCCATCCCACACCGGCGCAATGGAATTCACCATTACGTCGCGGTTGGTTTTGTCACGCTCCAGAGCGAATAATATCCCGATGCCAAGGTCAAAACCATCAAGAATCACATACATCAGAATAATGAAAGCCATGATGACAGCGAACGCCACCGGCAACCACGGCGCGCCGGGCGGAACCAACCCTAGAGTTATTGATGAAAGCATGGTTATTCCGCTGGCACTGGATTGATAGGAGAACGACCGCCGACCAGCCCGTGGCTGCGCAAAGGCGCATCATCGGAGGGGAGGCTTTCGTTTAACTCTGGCTCCGCTGCCATCATTTTCAAAACATACACTATACCGCTACCAAAAACCAAACTGTAAATAACAATGATTACGGCAAACGAGGTAACAACCTCCGGCAGCGTGATCGGCGACGCACTTTGTGCGGTGGTAAGCAGGCCGTACACAGTCCAGGGCTGGCGGCCAGTTTCCGTGGTGGTCCAGCCCATCACGATGGCGATGAAACCAGCCGGTGCCATCGCCATCGCCAAATAATGGAACCAGCGCGTTTCATATAGCCGGTGCCGGTAGCGCAGCCACAGGCTGAGCAGTCCAAGCCCAAACATCGCAAACCCAAGTGCGACCATGATTCGGAAAGAGAAAAACTCCACATCGACCACCGGCCATTGATCCTTCGGCCAGGCATTAAGACCTTTAATAATACCATTCCAGTGGTGCGTCAGGATTAACGAGCCGAGATGCGGAATCGCGACATCATACAGCAGCTTACCCTGCGCCACATCGGGGATGCCAAACAAATGCAGCGCCTGCACGCCGGTGGTAAAGTCACCTTCCATGCCAGCAATTTTAGCGGGCTGGTACGCCAGCGTATTGTCGCCTTGGGTGTCGCCGGCTAAAATTTGCAACGGTGTCACAATCGCGGCCATCCACAGCGCCATAGAAAAAAACAAACGCGTGACAATGTTTTTGTTATTACGCAGCAGATGATAAGCACCAACGCCGCCCACCATGAAGGCAGTGGCCAGATAACTTCCCATGATCATATGCACCCAGCGGTATGGCGCCGATGGTGAAAAAATAATAGCCAGCCAGTCCTGCGGAATAAACTGGCCATTGGCGCCGATGATCGTGCCTTGCGGTGTTTGCATCCAGGAATTGGCAGCTAGAATCCAAGTGGCCGAGATCAGCGTACCGATTGAGACCAGACAGGTTGCCGCAAAATGCAGCTTCGGCCCCACCCGTTGCAGACCAAACAGCATGATTCCCAGGAAACCCGCCTCCAGGAAAAACGCTGTCAAAGTCTCGTAAGACAGCAACGGCCCAAGCACCGGCCCAACCTTATCGGCATAACCGCCCCAATTGGCACCAACTTCGTAAGCCATCACCAGGCCGGAGACCACGCCGATGGCAAAAATCATCGCAAAAATCTTCAGCCAATATTTATAAGCATCAAAATACACCGGCTTTTTGGTCCATAAATACGCGCCTTCCAACACCGCAAGGAAGCTCGCAAGACCGATAGAGAAGGCCGGAAAGATGATATGAAATGCAATCACGAAGCCAAACTGGGCGCGTGCGACATCAATCGCCGTTGGCGATGACAGATAAGCAGCTATCGACATATTATTACCTCAAAAAACGACCAAATATCAGAGCAGTGCTGGCAGACTCCGAAACAGCATGTATCCGGCCACGGCAAATATCAGCACCGAGAACACGGTTGTCAGACGGCCAGTTTTACCCGCCAAATGTTTGGCGATCCGGGTGCCAAACCAGCTTCCAAAAAAACCACCAGCGATAAACACCAGTGCCAGATTCCAATTGACCAATCCGGACAGGGCGTAGTTAACAGCAGTGGTCAAACCGAAAGCAGTAACTGCTACTAGCGATGTTCCAACAGCATTTAAGATAGGCATGCCAGTAGAAGCCACAAGCCCAGGGACGATCAGAAATCCACCGCCGATTCCAAAAAAACCTGAGAATACACCTGTGCCCAGGCCAAACCCTAAAACTTTCGGCGCCTTCTCGCGGTTACATTGCGCACCGGGCGTGCCAGTATTGCGGCGTCCGCGCAGCATCAGCACGCCCACTACCAGCATCACCAAAGCAAACAGGAATAATAATTTCTGGCCGTTGAATGCCTTGCCCGCGCTGGAGCCGATAATAGCGCCCACAATGCCGCTTGCTGCATACATGGTGCCGCAGCGCCATTTCACATTGGCGGCCTTGGCATGATTAAACAGCCCCATGGCGGCATTGATCGCCACCGCAAAGGCGCTGGTACCGATGGCGATATGCGGGTTTTTCACCCCCACCAAATACACCATCAGGGGCACCGCCAGAATTGACCCGCCACCACCCACCAACCCCAGGGTGAAACCGACCAGCACACCCGAAAATGTGCCAAGAACATATTGCAGAATATCCAACTCAGCCCTCTTTCAGAATTTCGCGCAGGCCAAAGCCACCTTCTGTCAAACGAGGTTTCATTGAGGGTTGGTTTCGGCTGCCGCGACAGGGGT
>JAQNCT010000083.1 GCA_029077825.1 Acidocella sp.
AGGCGGTGGCGATTGGGTTGGTGGTATTATTGATGATGACGGGACGCTGAGCAGATGGGCGGCAAACTGATGGCAAAGCCGCAGGCGGTGTTGTTTGATGTATTTGGCACCTTGGTGGATTGGCGCGGCAGTGTGCATGCCGGGCTGGCGGCGTTTGGCACGGCGCAGGGGATCAGCGCGGATTGGCTGGGGATTACCGATGCGTGGCGCGGGGCCTATAAGCCGGCGATGAATGCGGTGCGGACCGGCGCACTGGCGTGGACGAATTTGGATGATTTGCATCGTGGCGCGTTGGTGGATTTGCTGCCGAAGTTTGGGGTGCCAGCGTTGGCGGATGCGCAGATCAGTGAGTTGGTGGGGTTGTGGCACAGACTGACACCCTGGCCGGATAGCGTGGCTGGGCTGAGCGCGTTGAAACGCCAGGTGATGATTGGTTCGCTCTCAAATGGGCATGTGGCATTGCAGGTGAGGCTGGCCAAACACACGAAATTTCCGTGGGATATGATTTTTGGGGCGGATATGTTCGGTCATTATAAGCCTGACCCTGAGGTGTATTTGGGTGCTTGCGGGTTTTTGGGGCTGCAACCAGCGCAGGTGATGCTGGCGGCCTCGCATAATGAGGATTTGGCGGCAGCGCGGGCGTTGGGGCTGCAAACGGCGTTTATTGCGCGGCCGATGGAGTTTGGCGCCGCTGATGAGCGGGCGAAGCCCAACCAGGATTGGGAGTTGGTGGCCGATTCGGTGCTGGATTTGGCGGGGCAGCTGGCGGGTTAGATGGGGATGGGTGGGGGAGGTTCCCGCCTGCGCGGGAATGACAAGAAAAAATTACGGGAATGACGGGGAAAAAAGCGCGAATGACGGGAAAAATGCGGGTGTGACGGGAAAAAATAAGGGAATGACAAGAAAAAACGCTGGGATGACGAGAAAAATTGCGGGAATGAGAAAAAGAGTGCTGTTAGGTGGGGTTGATACTATCACCGGGTTTGATGGTGCCGCCGGTGAGAACTTCCGCGAAGATGCCGAGTTCGATGTGGCCAAAATTGCGTTTTAATTCGAGCACCGGGTTGGCGTCACGCACGGCAGTGTCGGGGTTGACGGTGGTGGCGCCGCAGCGGTCGATGCGCTCCTGCACCACCAAGCGGCTGGTGCCGATGGTGATTTCGCGGCCGAGCCAGGTGAATTCCTCCCAGGGGGCGATGTTCTCGATATAGATGTTAGCGCGGAAGCGGCGTTTGTCGCGTGGCCCTCCGGCGGCGGCCTCGAGGGCGCCCAGCGAGCCGAGGCCAATGAGGCTGATGACCTGGGTTTGATGGTCGCAGAAGCTGTGGGCGGGAACGTAGTGAAAGCTGGGCGGTTTTTCGGCGCTGCCGTAGCGGGCTTCATCGCCGAGGTAGCGGGTGAAGAAGCGGGCGAACTCAGCCTGGCCTTGCGGCGTGAAGGGCGAGGCTTCGAAGCTGTCGCCGTTGGGGGCGGTGACGCTGAGCAGGCCGGTGGTTTCATTGAAGCGGGTTTGCAGGAGCGCGATATGGGCGTTTTTGAGCAAGCACATGAAATTGGATTTTGAGACCCAGCCGGGGTTGGCGGGGTTAAATGCGCTATCGCCTTGGGCGAGCGCGAAGGCGCGGTCCCAGGGGATGCAGCGGCCGGGGGCGAGGGTGGCGCTGGTAAGGGGTTCGGGGGTTAGGCCTTTGACGGGGTAGCGATAGAGCGAGCTGATGCGCATGATCCAAAAATCCTCTTGAGCGAAATCATGGCATTGCCCATATCTGCGGTGCAAGCTTTTGCTGTTGCCTATTGAGGGGCGGTGGAGGCGGTTGCCGATTGAAAGGAACCAAAAATGGACTTTGAAAAATTCACCGAGCGTGCGCGTGGCTTTATTCAGGCGGCGCAGACGATTGCGATGCGTGAATATAACCAGCAGATCACGCCGGAACATTTGTTGAAGGCGCTGCTGGATGATGAGGAAGGGGCGGCGAGCGGGTTGATCCGCGCGGCGGGGGGTGACCCCGCGGCGGCCAAGCTGGCGGTGGATGCCGCGGTGAACCGGGTGCCCAAGGTGCAGGGCGCTGGGGCCGGGCAGCCGAACATTACGCCAGAGCTGGTGCGGGTGCTGGATGCCGCACAGCAACAAGCGGCCAAGGCGGGTGATGAATATGTGGCCCAGGACAGGTTGTTAATTGCGCTGGCCGCCAGCGATAATGCGGCTAGCCGGGCGTTGAAGGCCGGCGGTGTGACGGCGCAGACGATCGAGCGGGCGGTGAATGAGATTCGCAAAGGCCGTAAGGTGGATAGCGCCACCGCCGAGCAGCAGTTTGACGCGCTGAAAAAATACGCGCGCGATGTAACCCAGTTGGCACGTGAGCAGAAACTTGACCCGGTGATTGGCCGCGATGAGGAAATTCGGCGTACCATTCAGGTGCTGGCGCGCCGGACCAAGAATAACCCGGTGCTGATTGGTGAGCCGGGTGTGGGCAAGACCGCGATTGTGGAAGGCTTGGCGCTGCGGATTGTGAATGGCGATGTGCCGGAGAGTTTGCGCAACAAGCGGGTGATGGCGCTGGATTTGGGCGCGTTGGTGGCGGGGGCGAAGTTCCGTGGGGAATTTGAAGAGCGCCTGAAAGCGGTGCTGAAAGAGATTGAGGCGGCGCAGGGCGAGGTGATTTTATTCATCGATGAGATGCATACGCTGATTGGTGCCGGGAGCGCTGAAGGCTCAATGGATGCCTCAAACCTGTTGAAGCCGGAGTTGGCACGCGGGGCGTTGCATTGTGTGGGTGCCACCACGCTGAATGAATACCGCAAACATGTTGAGAAGGACGCGGCGTTGGCCAGGCGGTTTCAGCCGGTGTTTGTGGAGGAGCCGAGTGTGGCGGACACCATCTCGATCCTGCGCGGCATTAAGGAGAAGTATGAGCTGCACCATGGTGTGCGGATTGCCGATGCGGCGTTGGTGGCGGCGGCAACGTTGTCTAACCGCTACATCACTGACCGGTTTTTGCCGGATAAAGCGATTGATTTGATGGATGAGGCAGGCTCGCGGTTGCGGATGCAGGTGGATAGCAAGCCCGAGGCGTTGGATGAGCTGGACCGGCGGTTGATCCAGCTGAAAATTGAGCGTGAGGCGCTTCGCAAGGAGGCTGATGCGGCCTCCCTCGAGCGGCTGGGCAAGCTGGAGCATGAGTTGGCAGCACTTGCGGAGAAGTCAGACGCGCTGACCACCAAATGGAAGGCCGAGAAAGACCAGCTGACCGAAACCCAAAAGCTGAAGGAGCAGCTTGACCAGGCGCGCAATGATATGGAGCTGGCGCAGCGCAAGGGTGATTTGGCGCGGGCCTCGGAGTTGATGTACGGCACGATTCCAACGCTTGAGAAGCAATTGGCGGCGCATACTGAGGGGCGGTTGGTCAATGATGCGGTGACCGAGGAGAGCATTGCGGCGATTGTTTCACGCTGGACCGGGGTGCCGGTTGAGAAAATGCTGGAAGGTGAGCGCGGCAAGCTGCTGCGGATGGAAGATAGTCTGCGCCAGCGGGTGGTTGGCCAGGAGGCTGCTTTGTTGGCGGTGGCCAATGCGGTGCGCCGCGCGCGGGCCGGGTTGCAGGACCCGGGCCGGCCGATTGGTAGCTTTTTGTTTTTGGGCCCGACCGGTGTGGGCAAGACCGAGCTGACCAAGGCATTGGCGGAATTTTTGTTTGATGATGAGCGGGCGATGGTGCGCATTGACATGAGTGAGTTCATGGAGAAGCACGCGGTCTCACGCTTGATTGGCGCCCCGCCCGGCTATGTGGGCTATGATGAAGGTGGTGTGCTGACCGAGGCGGTGCGCAGGCGGCCTTATCAGGTAATTTTATTTGATGAGGTTGAGAAAGCGCATGAGGATGTTTTTAACATTCTGTTGCAGGTGCTTGATGATGGGCGACTGACCGATGGCCAAGGCCGGACGGTGGATTTTAGGAATACGATCATTGTTCTGACCTCGAACCTGGGCAGCGATATTCTGGCGGCGCAAACCGAGGGCGAGGATGTGCGGATGGCAGAGGCCGGGGTGATGGCGCGGGTGCGCGCGCATTTCCGCCCGGAGTTTTTGAACCGGCTGGATGAGATTGTGCTGTTCCGGCGGTTGCAGCGCGCGGACATGGGCACGATTGTGACTATTCAGCTGCGGCATTTGGAGGCGTTGCTGGCGGACCGCAACATACGGATTACGCTAGACCAAACAGCGTGCGATTGGCTGGCTGAGGCGGGGTACGACCCGGTGTATGGCGCACGGCCGCTGAAGCGGGTGATCCAGCGTAATTTGCAAAATCCGCTGGCCGGGCTGATTTTGGAAGGCGCTGTGAAAGACGGCGAAACCGTGACGGTGAGTGCCGCGGAGTCTGGTTTGGTGATCGCCGGGCATCTGGCAGAAGCAGTTTAAAATTGCGCGTTAACTGGTTGTCCATGCAACCCAAAACCCAACACCGGCAAGGGCAAAAGCAAAGCCTTTGCCGGTGGCTGCCATAAGGCCTTTGTTCGCAATCATCGGCCGTAATGTGCTTGCCAAGCTGATAATTATGACGTGGATGGCGCTGGCGATAGAAATATAAATAGCTGACAATATAAGCGTTTGCCGTTCTGGTGCGGCGGCGGGGTTCATAAATGGCGGCAGGACGATGGCAAAAAACACAAAAGCCTTTGGGCTGAGCAGATTCGCCAACAATCCTCTGACAAAATAACGCTGCCCTGTGCCAATATCCGTGCTGTCAGCTTTTGTGTCAGTGTGCCAGGCTTCCCAGGCCAGATAGAAAAAATACGCGACACCGCCCCAACGCAGCGCTTGGTAAAGTGTTGGTGAGGCGGCGATGATTTCAGATAAGCCAAACCCTGATGCCAAACCGGCGCCGGCCAATCCGGTGGCAACACCGATGGTGGCGGCAAAACCTGCGCCGCGGCCTTTTTGGACACTCAATAGCGCCAGATACGTCATGTTTGGCCCTGGTGAGAGTTCAACCACCAGGCATGTGAGACAGAATGCTATGAGCCTTGAGGACATCGACATCAACCAGTTCAAGGCCCAAAGCTGGGCCAGCGAGGCTTTTGGCAGTTTTTAGTCGTGAAGTGTCAAGTGAGCAGCCTTGAATTAGACTACAATAATAACGAAACAATGAGGAAGAGCATATGACAAAGACTGCCTTGCTGGTGATTGATGTGCAGAATATTTATGCAGCACCGGATTCGCCACTTTATGTAGCGTCAATTTCGCAGTCATTAGCGAATATCAATTTACTGATTGAGGCGTTTGGCAATGCCGGAAAGCCGGTGATTTATGTGCGCCATGTGCACCGGGCGGATGGGCGCGATGCCGGGCGGATGTTTGATTTTGGTGAGGTGGCAGAGCCGGTGAGCTTTGTTGAAGCGACGCCAGAGGCCGCTTTTGTGCCGCAACTGCAGGTTATTGACGCCGGCATCCATATTACCAAACGCCGCTATTCGAGTTTTGAAGGGACCGAGTTGGAAGCGGTATTACGCACGCTGGGGTGTGATAGCGTGGCGATTTGTGGCTACATGACAAATTTTTGCTGCGATTCAACCGCGCGTGCCGCCCATGACCGGGATTATTTTGTCGATTTTATCAGCGATGCGACAGGCGCGCCCGCGTTGAGCGAAACCTTTACGGAGGCTCGGATTATTGCGGCGGTAAGCAGCACTTTGGCGGCTGGTTTTGCTAAAATTTACACCACAGAGGCGTACATCAATCAGCTGGTATAACAAGCGTCATGCGTTTGGCGCATGACCGGTGTGCTGACAGAAAAAAATAAGACGTGCTGCGCTGCAACAGAGCCAAAGTTTGAAAAAACCTAGTGACGGCTTGGGGTTTTAGGGGTGCGGCGGCGTGATTGTCATAGCGTTGACATACGGCCTCGGTGAGGCGTAGAACCCGCCCCTCGCTGAAGTCCAGCGGTCGGCATAAAGGTACCGGAAACGGTGCCTTTTATGTTGGCTAAAAGCCTGAAGCGGAAAAGTTTTTGCGATCGTTCTTTGACAATTGAATAGGCTGGGAAGGGATACGTTGGTGGCGTTGTTTTAGGTTGGTTTCGGCTGATCTGGATGGCTCGAGCTTTAGTTTGGGTTGTGATAATTAGTTAGTTTTGGATTAGGTTTACCTGGTTCATAAGCTGATTTAATTTGGCAACGTTTCGGACGATATTTCTTTTTTTAAATAGCGTTTTGAAATGTTTTGAATGCTTGATTGGCAAGTTTACTTGTTAATTAGGTACTATATGTGAGCTGGGTTTTCGTTTTGTTTAAGAGCGAGAGTAGCTTGTATTTATATGATGCTAGATGAGCTTGAGAACGGGATGAACTTGAGAGTTTGATCCTGGCTCAGAGCGAACGCTGGCGGCATGCTTAACACATGCAAGTCGCACGGTCAGCAATGGCAGTGGCGGAC
>JAQNCT010000084.1 GCA_029077825.1 Acidocella sp.
GCGCGGGGATGACGAGCAAAGAAGGTGGGGGGTGCGAGGAAAGAATGCGGGGATGACGAAGAAATAGGGTGGGGGCGCAAAAAGAGGGTGGAGGGGGTCCCCGCTTTCGCGGGGATGACGAGGGAAGCGGGTGGGGGTGACGGAGGAAGCGGGGGGGTGGGAGAGTGGGGGAGGCGTTAGAAATTGTCTTTGGCTTTGCGTAGGCTGGCGAAGGCTTGGGCGGTTTCGGCGCGGATGAAGGGGTTGGTGGCGCGTTCTTGCCCTAGGGTAACCGGCAGGGTGTGTTTGCCCTCGGCGCGTAGATGGGTGACTTCGGTGGCGCGGGCTTGCAGGGCGGCGTTGGTGGGGTCTTGGGCCAAAGCGAATTTGGCGTTTGAGGCGGTGTATTCATGGCCGGCACAGATCAACGTGGCATCGGGTAGGGGGGCGAATTTTTGGAAGGCGCCGAACATATCGGCGGCACTACCTTCAAATAAGCGGCCACAGCCGAGCGAGAATAATGTGTCACCAGGAAGCAGAATACCTGCATCGGCAAAATAATAAGCGATGTGGCCGATGGTATGGCCGGGGGTGTTAAATATTTGGGCCTGGGTATTGCCGAATGGCACGCTATCGCCTTCACGCACCGCGATATCGAGCTTCGGCAGGCGGTGAGCATCAGCCGCGTTGCCGATGATTTTGGGGTGGTAGCGGGCTACCAATTCCGGGATACCATCAATATGGTCGCCGTGGTGGTGGGTGATGAAGATATAATCGAGCTTGCCGCCGGCGGCCTCAATGGCGGCGATGGCGGGTGCGGCCTCGGCGGGGTCAACAATGCCGGTGGTGCCGGTTGCTATCTCCAGCAGCAGCCAGGAATAATTATCGGTCAGCATGGGGATGGCGGTTGCGGTCACGGTTGTTGTCACTTTTGAGACTCCTGATCAGGTTTGGTGTTATATAGGGCGCATGGCGATTGATGCGCGAGATGCGGCGGCATTTTATGAAACCCCTCTGGGGGGGCTGACAGCGAAGCTGCTGCGGCGGATTTTGTTGGATATTTGGCCCAGCTGCGCCGGGCTTTCGGTGCTGGGGCTGGGCTATGTGGGGCCGTATTTGCAGTTATGGCGTGAGCAGTCAGCGCGCAGCATTGCGCTGTCGCCTTCGCATATGGGCTGCACGCCATGGCCGGCGGGGCGGGCGTCGCTGGCGTGCTGCGCTGAGGAGGAGGCGCTGCCGTTTGCCGATTTATCGTTCGATCGAATTTTGCTAGTGCACGGGCTGGAACAGGCCGACCATGCGCGGCGGACATTGCGCGAAGCCTGGCGGTTGCTGAAGGACGACGGGCGGATGGTGATTATTGTGCCGAACCGGCGGGGTATGTGGGCCTATGCCGAGAGCACGCCGTTCGGCCACGGCCAGCCTTACAGCCAAGGCCAGTTGGCGCGGCTGCTGAACGGGCTGTTTTTCACGGTAGAGCGCCAGCAGCCCGCACTTTTTGCACCGCCGGTGCAAGGGCGGGTGAATTTGCAGATGTTTGACCGGCTGGAGCGGGCCGGGCAGGCGTTGATTCCGCAATTTGGCGGGCTGAGCATTATCGAGGCGACCAAGGATGTGGCGGCGGTGCTGCCGCTGAAGCGCGAACCGGCGCGGCGGCGGGTGCTGGTGGACGCCGGGCGCTAGCCGAAGCGCTTTGTATTGATAAGAAAAAAAATTACTTGCAAATTACAAAAACTACCCTTAGAGAAACTTTTATAAGCAACAAGAAACCTGTTTCAGGTTCATCTTGACGCAAAAACGGACGCCGCACAATTGGTGATCCGCCGGGGACTATGCAGGCGCGCGGTGATTTTTCCAATCACCACGGGGAATTTTTATGTCGGAGCTACGCAAGGATAGTCTGTCGTTTTTTGAAGCGTTGGGGCAATCAGTCGCCAATGTTTCGCCTACCCTAACACCGGCTCTGGCGGTGGCGGTGGTCGCCGGGATGGCGGGTACGGCCTCGTGGTTGGTTTACGTGATCGCCACGGTCGCCCTGGTGATCGTGGCTTTGAGCATCGCCAAGCTGGCGGGGCGGATTCCGGCGGCGGGCTCGTACTTTATTTATATTTCGCGCAGCCTCGGGCCTTCCTACGGGATGCTGGCGGGGTGGGCGATGTTAGCGGCGTATATTTTCACCGCGATGGCGCTGACGGTTTCGACATCATTATTCATCAAGACATTTTTCTCATCGCTCGGGATTAATTTCGCCCCGCCGAATTTTGTACTTTATATTGTAATATCCTTGGCGGTCTGGTTGTTCGCGACGCGCGATATTCGGATTTCATCGCGCATCGGCCTCACCCTGGAAGTGATTTCGGTGTTGATTATTGCGGCGGTGGTGGTGGTGACTTTATCACATTATGGTTTCCAGCCGGATATGAAGCAGATCACGCTGCAAGGTTCGAGTTTCAGCTCGATCGCGCAGGCGATTGTGTTTGCGATCTTCTCCTTCGTGGGGTTTGAGAGTGCGGCCTCATTGGGCAAGGAAACCCGTAACCCGAAGGTGACTATTCCGAAGGCGATTTTGTCAACGGCGATATTCTCGGGATTCTTTTTTGTGATCACCACCTATGTGATTACGCAAGGCTTTGGTGATGATGCCACTAAGCTTGGCGGTAGTGCGGCACCACTGGGGGATATTACCAATGCGATTGGCAAATGGATGACAGCGCCTGTGTATTTTGGCGCCACCATCAGCTCGTTTGCCTGTGCGCTGGCCTCACTCAATGCGTTTGGGCGGATGCTGTTCTCGCTCGGGCGATACCAGTTTGTGCATAGCTCGATGGGCATTGTGCATGACAAGCGCAAGACGCCGTTATTTGCGCTCACCGTGGGTGCGATTTTGAATGTGCTGGTGTGCTGTGCGTTTGCGGGGCACCCGAATGAGACCGATACGTTTGGCTGGTACGGCACGCTGGCGTCATTTGGGTTTATTATTGTGTATCTGTTGGTGTCAGTCAGCGCGCCGGTGTTTTTGAAGAAGACCGGCGAGTTGAAGCTGGGGGATGTTGTGATTGGCGGTTTGGGTGCGGTGCTGATGTTCCTCTCGCTGGTGGGTAGCGTGTATCCGGCGCCGGCTGCGCCGTATAACTACTTCCCTTATGCGTTTGGCGCGTACATGCTGATTGGGGCGGCTTGGTTCTTTATCATTAAGGCGAAGAACCCGCAGGTGCTAACCGGGATTGCGCATGATATGGAATCCACGACGGTTGCGAATATGAAGTGAGGCTTGGGGTTATTTGTTGAGGTGGGGAGATCCCCGCCTGTGCGGGGATGACGGAAGTTAACGCGGGGATGACGGCCAGTTCGGCATTGCAGTGGCGGCGGGGGCTGGGGAGATCCCCGCCTGCGCGGGGATGACGGAAGTTAACGCGGGGATGACGTGAGGTTACGCGGGGATGATGTGAGGTTATGGGGCTGGATCGTTAAGCGGTTCAGCCCCGATTTTGTGCGGCGTCAGGCTGTTGACGGCATCAGAGCGAATGGTGGTGTAGTAGGGCATTTCGATATGTTCGTCGGCGAAACGTTGTTTCAGGCGGGCGTAATATTCGCGGCGCACCGCCCAATGCTGGCCGGGGCCGGTGCGGATTTGGCCGGTGATAACCAAAGCGGACGCGCCGAAGGCATCGAGGCCGAAGATTTGCAGGTCATCGCGCATCATGGCGCCAAAGCGGGGTTCGGCGCGCATGGTTTTGGCGATGTCGGTCATTACGGCATACACCCGGGGTAAATCCTCGTTGTAGGCGACCTGGATGGAGATTTGCGCGTAGCCGAAGTCCCGCGTCATGTTGGTGACGGTGGTGACGGCGGAGAAAGGGATGATGTTGAGCGAACCATCGCCACCGCGCAGGCGGATGGTGCGGATGGAGAGGCGCTCAACGGTGCCGGTCATGCCGGCGAGCGCGATGGTGTCACCCACTTGCATAGCGTCTTCGAGCAGCAAGAATAGACCGGTGATGATATCCTGCACCAGTTTTTGGGAGCCAAAGCCGATGGCGATGCCGAGCACGCCAGCACCTGCCAGCAGCGGGGCGGCATTGACGCCGATTTTGGACAGACAGATCAGCCCGGCGACCAGCCCGATGGTAACGCCGATGGTGGCTTTGAGCATGGGCAGCAGGGTGTGCAGGCGCGAAGCCTGGCGGATGCGACCTTCGGCGGAGAGGCGCTCGATTCGGGCGGAGAGGTAGGCGTTGGCGAGTTCCCACAGCAGCAGCGCGACGGCGATGGTGATGATGATGGCGATGGCGGCTGAGATGAGGGCGACGCTGAGGGGGTTGGCCAGCAGCCAGGGCAGCACGTTGACGCCCCAGCCTTCCAGCATGAACACCACCACCAACACCGCGATGCCCAGCCGTACCAGAAGTTTGAGCAGCGGGCTGTAGGATTTGGCGCGGGCCCGCAATACCGGCAGGCGGCTTGTGTTGGTGTCAGGTTTGTTGAGCAGCAGGTCGAGCCCGTAGATGGTGCCCAGCCAGAGCAGCCGGGCCGCAACCAGCGTGCCCAGAAACACCCCGACCACGCGCAGTAGCACCACGAAGGCATTTTGCACGCCGCCCGCGTAGGCGATCCACAAAGCGAGAATGTAGAACAGGGCGACGATGTGCCAGATGCCAGCCAGGCGGGGGCGCAGGCCGAAATAATTGGCCGCTGAGTCCGGGTTGCCGCGAATCCAGCGGGCGACGATGGTGCGGCTTTGCCAGACCAGGATGGCAAGCTCGATATGGCCGGCCAGGGCGAATAGGCGGCCCATGACCTGCGCGCCGTCATGCGAGAGGCCGAGGATTTCCGAACTGGTGATGGCGACATAGCCGAGCGCGATGGTGATGATGATGACCATCAAGGCGCGTACCAGCCAGCGGGCGCGCTCATCGGTGGTTTGGATGAGGCGAAGGTCAGTGGCGTGGGGGGCCATGATGAACAGCAGGGCCTCGTTGCTCAGGCGACAGAATAAATAGGCGTTGGCGGTGCCCACGGCGATCAGGCGGGCGGCTTGGATGGTGATGAGACCGGCGCCGATCAGCAGGCCGGAGGTGACGGCGAAACCGGCAATGGGGAGCAGCGCCAGCAATATGTAACCTAAGGCCAGGCCGAAGCGGGTGATCCAGCCGCGTAAGCTGAGCCAGCGTTGGGGTGGTTTTTCGGTTTCACCGGCTTCAGCATCGGCCAGCCCTTCAGAGTCAGTTTGGTGTGGTAAATCCAGCAGGCGCCGCGCCAGCGCGTGGCGGATGATGGCAGCACGGGGGCGGCGCAGCACGGCGCGCATCAGCAGTTCCAGAATGATCGCCGGGACGATGGTTTCCAGCAGCCCAACCAGGGCCGCGCGGGCGTGCGCCGCGCGCGAGGGGATGGTGGTGAAGGTTTTCAGCCAATCGGTTATCGGGGTGAGGCGTGTGGATTGGCGGACCGCGCTGGCAAATGCGGCGATGCTGCTGGTGGCGTCGTCGGCGATGTGGCCGATGACGGAAAGGCCCAGTGCGTTGGTGCCGAATGGGGCTGCGGAGGTGTCATCAGGGTCAACTGGGGTGGCGGCACCGGTAAGGGCGGCCAGCGGCGAGCCAGGGATAATGGCGCCGGCCAGGCCCTTGGCGGGAGTGGTCAAAGGCGTGGCGGCAGGGGCAGTGGCGGCAGGGGCAGGGGCAGGGGGCTGGTTGGCGGCGGGTTGGCTGCTGGCGGGTGTGGCCGATTGGGCGGCGGCCAGCCCCGGTGCGGCTACGGTGATCAGGGCCAGGAAGCCGAAGCGAAGGATAATGGAGCGCATGGGCGCAGCCAGAGAGCGGAATGGCGGGTAAGTCAATTGTCGGGCGGGTTACGGGACAGTTAGTTGCTGGTGGCAGGTGCACAAATCCGCCGGGCATTCTATATCGTGGCGCATGAAAATTTTCCTGATGGTTTTGCTGGCGATCGATATGCTGGCGGTGATAATTGTGATGCTGGTGGGCGCGATTGGGATTGTGGATGCCAACCGCTCTGGCCAGACCTCCAACCGGTTGATGCGCCTGCGGGTGGTGTTGCAGGCGGT
>JAQNCT010000085.1 GCA_029077825.1 Acidocella sp.
TCATTAGATCCGGATCAATCGAGGGGCGGCCTATGCTGCTGTAAAATGGCGCGAGCATGGCACGCAGCGCGGACAGGTCAAGAAATCGGTCAATGCCCCGCAACATGTGATCAGAGGGAACGATGTGCCACGTTGTCGTGTAAAGTGTCTATTAATGAATGAAAAGAATTTTCCCCCCAGCATAGTCGACTTCCAGCAGGATAGCGCCAAAACCAGCGATAGATGCTACCTTGAAACGACTCCCACAGCGGATCCTCAGGTGCTTCGTGTTTAGCCACGCCTCGCGATCAAACTTCTAACTGCCGGCCGATTTCGACGACCTGCTTGGGTGAGAGGCTGAAGCGATCGACCGTATGGATGCTGTTTCGGTACATGAATCCAAACATCAGGCGCTGCCACATTGCCAGTCCGGCTTTCGTCTTCGAACACACCACATCGTCCCGGCCGCCGAAATAGAGCGCTTTGTCAGGATCAACGGGGCAGCCTTTTTCCTGCGCTTGGCGCAGAGCCAAAGCCAGGTTTGGCACCTCGACAAAGCCAAAACGCACAGTCAGGTGCCAGATGCCATCCGCAACCTTGTCCACCTGGACCCGCTCGGACGTCCCCACACGCGGAATTTCCTCAAACTTGATCATCAGGCTGACAGCGGTCTCTGGCAGCACGCCAAATTGCGCCACATGCCGCGTCATCAGGGGCGGGACCGGTGCGCTTGATCGGCTGAGAAAAATTGCCGTGCCGGGGACCCGCGTTATTTGCCCAGCAACTAGTTTGGCCAGGAAAGGCTTAGACTCCTCGGTCAGCTTGGTCAGTTGAACGCGAAGGAGCGTTGTGCCGCGCCGCCACGTGATCATACTTGCGAAAATCACCGCGCCGAAAGTCAGCGGCACCCAGCCGCCGGCCGCGATCTTCAGCAGATTAGCGCCGAAAAATGCGAGATCGACAACCAGAAAAAGCCCCGCGATGGGTATCGCCCGCAGATTACTCCACCCCCAGCGTTCACGCATCGCCGCATAAAGCAGCGCCGTGGTCAGAAGCATGGTGGTGGAGACGGCCGTGCCATAGGCACCGGCCAGGCGGTCGGAGGTCTGGAATGTGATCGTCAGGAGGACCGTCAGTGTCATCATGATCCAGTTGACAAACGGTACATAGATCTGGCCGTATTCCCTGTCCGATGTCTGGTTGATGTGCAGGCCGGGGAACCAACCAAGCTGCATGGCCTGGCGCGTAAGCGAGTAGGAGCCGGTGATGATGGCCTGGCTTGCGATGATGGTGGCAACGACCGAGAGGGCCACCACCGGATACAGCGCCCAGCCAGGCACCAGGAGAAAGAAAGGATTATCGCCGGCCTTCATCGGACCGAACATGAGCGCGGTCTCGCCAGCATAGTTCAGCAAGCAGGCGGGCAGGACGATGAAGAACCATGAGGAGCGGATCGGGTTGCGGCCGATATGGCCCATATCGGCATACATCGCCTCGCCACCGGTGCTGGCCAGAAAGACGCCGCCGAGGACCACAAAGCTCGCCCAGCCTTTGGTGGCGAGGAGCGAATAACCGAAATAGGGATTGGCGGCCATCAGCACTTGCGGGTGGTGGAGGATGCCGACGATACCCAGCAGCCCGATGACAATGAACCAGACCAGCATGACCGGCCCGAACAGACCCCCGATTTTGGCCGTTCCGTAGCGCTGTGCCGCGAACAGGGCGACGAGGATAACGACCGCCAACGGCATGATGTAGGGATCAAGCACATTCGTCGCGACATCGACGCCGCCCAGCGCACTCAGTACGGAAATTGCCGGCGTGATGATGCCGTCACCGTAGATCAGTGCGGCGCCGAACAAGCCGCAATACACCAGAAATCGTCCCTTCTCGGAGCTGTTACGGCCGATCAGCGACATCAGCGCCAGAATACCACCCTCACCATGATTATCCGCGCGCATCACGAAGACGCAGTATTTCAGAGAAATCGTGATGATAAGGGTCCAGAAGATCAGCGAGAGGATGCCCAGCGCCAGATGCGGGTCGACATGGCCGCCGGCGTCGTTCACCACCGTTTGCATCGTGTAAAGCGGACTGGTGCCGAGGTCACCGTAAACGATGCCCAGAGCGGCGAGCGCCAAGGCCGGTGTGGTCCGGCGCGAAGCCGCATTATCTTGTGCCAAAGCTATGCCTCCGGATTAACCGCTCACGTAAGATAGTTGTGCACGACCTGAATCAACTCCTCCGCCGCTTCAGCGCGGTTGGAGCCCCCATGCTTTGGATCGACGAGATGCTGCCGGATATGATGCTCAATGACAGTTGCAATAAACCCGTCCAGGGCACCCCGGCAGGCGGTCGCCTGCTGTAGTAGAGCCGTACATTGGGCATCGTCCTCCAAGGCGATACGCATTGCCTCCATTTGGCCGCGCAACCGGCTCAGGCGATTTACGAGTTTGCGTTTTTCTTTGTCGGTGTATTCCATTGCGTCTTGACCTTATACTCTAGGGGGGTATATAGCGCTCATCGTATTTCAGGGTCTAGCCCTGTTGGACGTTTCCATAACTTTAAATCGAAGGATCCCATGAACCCGCGATCTAGTCAGCCATCACCGGAGAGCGACAGTAGGCAAATGCCGTCTGTTCACTTCGCTGATTGGTCAATCGCCCGGGCTGTGCATGATCCCATTCGGAGTTTCGCGCTGATGCGCTGATTCGGAATGGTCACGCCTCCCGGGCTTCAAGCAACACTGAAGCAAGAGGAGGCTGTGATGGCCATTCAAATGTTTACCTACTTCACATCAAACCCTGCAGCATCCGCCGCGATCACACAGATCAAACGCGATGTTCAGGCGCGGGCTGAAATTATGCGCTTCGGCCGGCCAACTCTGGTAATGCATTGGGTTGAAAACCAAGGCGGCCGGTTTGGCTGCCATTGGGATATTGAGATTCCGGCACCGCAAGCGCGCGGCTAAACAGCCCAACCGACATTCAAACAATTGCGATACGTCCCCCACAAGCTGGGGCACGTCGGAGATTTATTATGACTGAGATTACCCATCCTTTGGACGCCGATCACGCGACTCCCTTGTCCTACTCGGAGGGACTGGAAAGCCGTCTACGCGATAGGCTGCATCTTCAGCGGCTGCGTGCCGCACCCAGAACTTTGGGCAACCGGCTGGCGCTGAGCCTCGCCCTTATCGGCCCTGGCCTGCTGGTCATGCTGGGTGATAATGATGCCGGCGGCGTTATCACCTATGCGCAGACGGGCGCCACCTACGGCCTCAGCCTGTTCATTCCGATGATGATCCCGCTCGGCTTCATCGCCTATCTGGTGCAGGAAATGACCATCCGCCTTGGGGCCGTTACCCGCCGCGGCCATGCCGAGATGATTTGGAAGCGCTATGGCGTTTTTTGGGGCGCGTTCTCGCTGTTTGACCTGGTGGCCGCAAATATTTTGACACTGATGACCGAGTTTATCGGCATCCGCGTTGCCAGCGAAATTTTTCACGTGCCCTATCTGGTCACGATCCCACTGGCCTTCGCCTTCATCGTCGGCGTGCTCGTGTTCCTGAAATATGCAAGCTGGGAGCGCGTATCACTCGTGGTCGCGGCGTTCAACATCGTGTTCGTGCCGCTCGCATTGGCGTCTCATCCTAATTGGGGTGCTGTCGCACAAACCTTCACTGGTACTTCAGGCTGGGTTGTTCCAGGCGGAATTTTTTCAGCCTCGTTCCTGATTTTGATTTCAGCAAATTTCGGTACCACGATCGCGCCCTGGCAGCTTTTTTTCCAGCAATCCTGCGTTGTCGATAAAGGGCTAATTACGAAGGATATTGCCGCCAGCCGTCGCGATTTGATGCTGGGTGTCACCGGCATGGTGGTTGTGGCGATCTCAATTATCATCTTGTGTGGGCAGTATCTCCATAACCTGCCGAATGCGTCCTCGCTGGGTGACCAGGATGTGGTTAATGGCATCGGTGCCAAACTTGGCAATGGCGCCATGATCATCTTTGCGCTCGGCCTGCTCGAAGCCGGCGTGATTGCTGCCATCGTGATCACGGCGAGCACCGCCTGGGCGATCGGCGAGGCGTTGGACGTGCCGCGCTCGGTCAATGTCTCGCCCCGCCGGTCGCTGTATTTCTATGCACCCGCCGTGCTCGGCACGGCGATTGCGGCCGGCGTGCTGATGCTGCCGAATGTGCCGGTCGGGTTTTTGAATCTGACCGTGCAGGTGATCGCCACCGTGTTCATGCCGGCCGCGATGCTGTTCCTGTTGATGCTTCTTAACGACAAGGAACTGCTTGGTGAGCACGTGAATTCGCCGCTGCGCAACGCGCTGTCGGTTGGCGTCATGCTTTTGCTGATCACTTGCAACGGGCTGTATGGCATCGCCACCGTTTTTCCCAATCTGCTTTAAAGTGAGATATACCATGAAACGTAACAACGTTGTTAACAACGAGTATCGCCGCCTGCGCAAAGGAGCTACGAAAATTCCCGCACAAAGGCGCTCGACTTTCAATCAACCGCGCCATGACGAAGATGAGATCAATGAACTCGCCATCAGCGAAGGTTGGCTGACGCCTCCAGCTGAGGTGACTCGCGCGGCATTGAAGCCATGGCAGCAAACCATCTTTTGGGCGCTTCGTGCTTATATCGTTGTTATGCTGATCGTGATGGCGGTAGGTTTTTCACGCAGTGCCGGTAGCTGAGTTGTGCCGGCCATTCGTGATTGGCAATTACGGCTGACGATCAGGGTATGCCTGTCCGTTGCAGCGTTGCTGATGGGTGGCGCCAACAGGTTGCGGCGGGCTGGTCTCCTGCGGCATAGCGATGCCGGGCTTGCAGTATCAGGCGCCACCTGGCTCGCCAACCGCGCGATGCAAGCCTGGCGGCGATCTCATGTGAACCGGATGTGATCAAGGCAAAAGAGCGACATGCAAAGATGGCTTTAGATGCGGAAAATTTATACTGGCGTTGCTGCAATCGCTTGCCTTTCGTTCGGCTATTCGGTTGCGGCCCTTGCTCAATCACCGCTGGCAACCGGCTTCTGGCAGCAGCCCAATCTGCTCGGTGATATGGCAGGTTTGCGTCCGGCACTGACCGGCCATGGCATTACCTTCAACCTGACCGATACCGAGGATCTGATTGGCAATATCTCCGGTGGCGTCAAACAGGGTGCCACGCTCCAGGGGCTTGCCACGGCGGATATGCAAATCGATACCGGTAAAGCCCTCGGTCTGGCCGGTGGCACATTCAACATCAGCGCGCTGCAAATCCACGGCCGCAGCCTTAGTCCTTATTATCTTAATGATTTACAAACCGCGAGCGGGATCGAGGCGCCTGATTCAACCAGACTTTGGGAGTTATGGTACGATCAGTCATTCCCCGGCTGCGCATTTGATGTGAAACTTGGGCAGCAAAGCATCGACCAGGAATTCATCATCAGCAAATATTCCTCGTTGTTCATCAATACCATGGCCGGCTGGCCCTTGCTGCCTTCGGTTGATCTCTATGATGGCGGCCCGGTCTATCCGCTCTCCTCGCTGGGGGCACGCCTGCAAGCCAAGCCCACCGGCAATGTTGTTTTCCTGGCCGGGGTGTTCGACGATAATCCCCCGGGCGGGAGTTTTGCCAATGATCCGGTATCGAAAGATTCCGGCGGCCTGAAATTCAACCTCAATACCGGCGCGTTGTTCATCAGCGAGGTGCAGATCACGGTCAATCCACTCAACGGCCTTCCGGGCACCTACAAGCTCGGTATTTTGTACGATACCGGCGCCTTTGTCGACCAGGCGTTTGATAACAAGGGTGTCTCACTCGCCGCGACTACGAGTGATGGCGAGGCTGCGATTCATCACGGGAATGACAATCTCTACTTTGTGGCTGACCAAACCATCTGGCAGCCGAAGGGCAGCGACCGAAGCCTTAATCTCTTCATCCGTGCGATGACCGCGCCGGCTGATCAAAACCTCGCCGACCTGTTCATCAATGGTGGCCTCACGCTTACCACGCCCCTGCACGGCCGTGACAATGACTCCGCCGGCATTTATATCGGCTATG
>JAQNCT010000024.1 GCA_029077825.1 Acidocella sp.
GGCGGGGGGCATAGGTTTTTGGGTCCTCGGCAATTAGCAGCGGGTTGGAAATTGCCCCCTTGGCGGCGCGGGCTGCGTAATTGATGTAGTGCGCGTGGTCAGCCGCGTAGGGAAAATTATTACCAGCACCGGCGGTGCGCATGACATATGAGATAAATGCCGCTGACCAGGCGTATTGGCCGTTGAGCGCAACCGGAAACACTTGGCCCTGCGCGTTATGTTTGCCGGTAAAGCCGTTATCGGAGTCATTGGCGTTCAGCCCCTCCCACCAGTATTCGCCAATGCGCTGCCATAGGCCGGGCTGGCGTTCAGCCATGGTGGTGCTGGTTTGCACGTAGCCAGCATCATTATCATCATCCACCCGCATGCCAAATAGCCGCCATTCATCCATGGCGATGGCCACGGCATCTTGCCGGGAAAATACCTCGTAGGGCTTTTGCGCAAACGGTGGCGCGTGGCGGTTGGTTGCGCAACCGCCCATGGTGAGCGTGAGGCTGACCAATGCGGCTGCGTAATATCGCAATCAGGCGGTCTCGTGGAACATTTCGGCCAGTGCGGCTTCATTGGCACTGCACAGCCCGCGTTCGGTGATCAGACCAGAGACCAGCCGCGCCGGGGTGACATCGAAAGCCGGGTTAGCGGCAGGGCTGTCTTTCGGCACAATACGAATGGTGGCGATGGAGCCATCCATGGCGCGGCCTGTCATGGTGGTAACCTCGCTTTGGGCGCGTTCCTCGATGGGAATATCGGAAAGCCCATCACTGATCGTCCAGTCGATAGTGGAAGACGGCAAAGCCACCCAGAAAGGCACGCCGTTATCGCGAGCGGCCAGAGCTTTAAGGTAGGTGCCAATTTTGTTGGCAACATCACCGCTGCGGGTTACACGGTCAGTGCCGACGATCACCAAATCCACATCGCCACGCTGCATCAAATGCCCGCCGGCATTATCGGCGATCACGGTATGCGGCACGCCATGTTTGCCAAGTTCCCAGGCGGTGAGTGAGGCGCCTTGGTTGCGCGGGCGGGTTTCCTCAACCCACACATGCACGTCGATCCCTTTGTCAAACGCCATATAAATTGGCGCCAATGCGGTGCCCCAATCGACAGTGGCGATCCATCCGGCGTTGCAATGGGTGAGAATATTAACGCGCCGGCCATTGGTAGCGCGGGCTTCGATGAGCGGGAGGCCGTGGCGGCCGATAGCGGCGTTGGTGGCGACATCATCATCACAAATGGCAGCTGCCTCGGCGTAGGCGGCAACAGTGCGGGCGTTGCCGCCGAGCGGGCGCAGATGTGCTTCCATCCGTGCCAGCGCCCAACGCAGGTTGATGGCGGTGGGCCGGGTGGCGCCCAGTGTTACGATGGCGTGGGACAAATTGGAGTCAGATGAATCAGTGCGCATCGCCAGCGCCACACCATAGGCAGCCGAGGCGCCGATGAGCGGAGCGCCGCGCACCAGCATGGCTTTAATGGCGTGCGCCATCGCCTCCATAGAGGTAAGCCTTGGAATATCCAGCGCCCAGGGGAGTTTGGTTTGGTCAATAATCCGGACCGCCCAGCCATCAGTTTCATCCACCCAAATGGCGCGAAAGGGGGTGCCGTCTATCTTCATGGGTTCGAGATCCTATAGTTTTTGGTGCAACGCACACACCAGCGTGAATAGCCGCCGGGCGGTTGGAAAATCAATCACCACTTTGCCTTCAAGGCGCGCCAGCATCAGCTCTGCACCCTCATTATGAAGCCCGCGCCGGCCCATATCAATGGCTTGGATTTTCGCTTCACGCCCTTCTGCGATGGCGCCGGCGTAACTATCCAGCAGCATTTGATAATCTTTGATGAGCATTTTGAACGGCCCCATGGCCAGGACAATGGCTTGCAACGGGGTTTCGGCGGTATCACGGATGTCAAACACCATCCGGCCTTCTTGGATGGATAGATGCAAAATGCTCTCAAGCTCAGGGTGGTTGACCGGTGAAAATTCATTCTCTGATTCTAAGTCAGCGACAGCCTGTGCGCGGTCAGCTTCCTGCAAGGCTGACAGCCGGTGCAACGCCTCACCACCGAGGATTACCTTGGTCAGCCTGCCGGTCAATTCAGTACCTCGCGCTTGAGGCCCAGCTTTAAGAGGATACCGATGGTGGCTCCCTTCGCCATGCGCAATGCAACCATGCAAACACCAACCAGCGCTACCAGCATAGCGCCATACTCATAAGCGCTTGGTTGCCAGCCATACCTGAAAATTAACACAACGATAAAGGCCAGAAAATGCAAAATAACAAACATGGCGATATAGGGCGGGGCATCATCTGCGGGCATATCACCCAATGGCGCATCACAGGATGAGCAAACTGGGTGGACTTTCAAATAACCATTAAAAATGGGGGCCTTTGCGCAGCGTGGGCAAATGCAGCGGGTGCCGCGCCAGATGGTGGTTCCCCAGCTTGGCATATTGGTTTCAGGCGCGCTGGTGCCGGGCGGTGGCCAGATGTCAGGCGCTTCGATAAATCTGTTGGGTGGCGCCGACACTTAACTCTCCTCAATGATGTGGCTGCATTAGCCTCCTGAATTACAGAAAATTCAAGCCAACAATATGTTGGAAGGCCAGCAACACGGCGAATGCGTATTGACATTGCAGGGATTTTAAGCGCGGTACTCCGCGTAGTTACAAAGGAAATAAGCCATGCAAAATCACGATTTAAAAGTTTACCCATCGAAAATAGCGCTGAAGCGCGAGGACCAGTTGGCATGGAAAATTGCCGGCGTGGCGGCTGATAAGGTGGCGGTTGAAAAAGATGTCACTGCGATGATCATCAATCGCATCATTGATAACGCCTCAGTGGCGATTGCTTCGGTGAACCGTAGCGCGCCCACCTCGGCACGCGGCATGGCGTTGGGTCATACCCGCAAAAGCGGTGCCACAGTGTTTGGTGTGCCAGGGCGTATCACGGTCAGCCCGGAATGGGCGGCATGGGCGAATGGCACGGCGGTGCGCGAACTTGATTATCATGATACGTTTTTGGCGGCGGATTATTCCCACCCGGGCGATAATATTCCCCCCATTCTGGCGGTTGGTCAGACCATGGAACGCTCTGGCAAGGATTTAATTCGCGGCATTGCCACCGGTTATGAAATTCAGGTCGATCTAGTGAAGGCGATTTGCCTGCATGAGCATAAAATCGATCATATCGCGCATCTCTGCCCGGCCCAGGCGGCGGGCATTGGCACACTGCTGGGCTTGAAGCAGGATATTATATACCAGGCCGTGCAACAGGCCGTGCATGTTTCGTTCACCACCCGGCAATCGCGCAAGGGCGAAATTTCTTCCTGGAAAGCGTTTGCACCGGCGCATGCTGGCAAGCTCGCCATTGAGGCCGTTGACCGTGCGATGCGCGGCGAGGGGGCACCGAGCCCGGTTTATGAGGGTGAGGATTCTGTTGTCGCTTGGATGCTTGATGGCAAGGATGCGCTGTATCACGTGCCGCTACCCGCCCCTGGCGAAGCCAAGCGCGCGATCATGGATACCTTCACCAAGGAACACTCAGCCGAGTATCAGTCGCAGGCGTTGATTGATCTGGCGTTCCGGATGCGCGCCCAGATTGATAATTTTGACGCCATCGAGAAGATCATCATCCATACTTCGCATCATACGCACTATGTGATCGGCACCGGCGCCAACGACCCACAGAAGATGGACCCGAAAGCCAGCCGCGAGACGCTGGATCATTCGATCATGTATATCTTCGCGGTGGCCTTGCAGGATGGCTTCTGGAATCATGAGACCAGCTACGCGCCTAAGCGCGCCGGCCGTGCCGACACGGTGAGACTGTGGCACAAGGTGGAGACCAAGGAAGACCCGGAATGGACGCGCCGCTACCATACGCTGGATATTAACGACAAAGCCTTCGGCGCCCGGATTGAAATTCAATTCAAAGACGGCGCAACCCTGGTGGATGAAATGGCGGTGGCCAATGCCCACCCGCTGGGTGCTAAACCGTTTGTGCTGGCTGATTATATCCATAAGTTCCAGAGCATCACCGACGGCATCATCTCAACCCGGGAGAGCAACCGCTTTTTGGAAGCCGCGCAGAACCTTCCGCGATTGGCGAAGGGTGAGCTTGGCCAGCTTAATGTGGCTTTGCCAGCTGGTGCACTTGACGAGTCTAAGTCTGGGATTTTCTAAAGCCTGAACAATCACAGCGCTGTATCCCTTGGGGTGCAGCGCTGCTGAAGTATCGATGCCTAATGTTAAGGGAGCGCGCTATGAGCGAAAATACTCTGCCAAAGCCAAAAAAATCTGTTGCCTTGTCCGGCGTTACCGCCGGCAACACCGCGTTGTGCTCAGTGGGGCGGACCGGCAATGACCTGCATTACCGCGGCTACGATATTTTGGATTTTGCCGAAGTTAGTGAATTCGAGGAAATAGCGTATCTGCTGGTACATGGCAGCTTGCCAAGCCTGGTTGAGCTGAAGGCTTATAAAGCCAAGCTGCGTTCGCTGCGCGGCTTGCCTGCCGCCGCCAAATCGGTTCTGGAGGCGCTACCCGCCGCCAGCCATCCGATGGATGTGATGCGCACATATGTCTCAACACTGGGCTGCGTTTTGCCAGAAGCCCATGATCACAACCAGGCTGACGCGCGCGATATCGCCGACCGTCTGATGGCCTCGCTCGGCTCAGCTTTGCTTTATTGGTATCATTTTGCCAACAACGGTAAGCGCATCGATGTGATGACCGACGACGATACCATCGGTGGCCACTTCCTGCATTTGCTGCATGGCAAAGCGCCTTCGGCCTCCTGGGTGCGGGCAATGCACACCTCGCTGGTGCTTTATGCTGAGCATGAATTCAACGCCTCAACCTTCACCGCCCGGGTAATCGCCGGGACCGGCTCTGACTTTTATTCCGCCATAGCCGGGGCTATCGGGGCACTGCGTGGCCCAAAACATGGCGGCGCTAACGAACAGGCTTTTGAAATTCAGAAGCGCTATGCAACGCCTGATGAGGCGGAAGTGGATATCCGCCGCCGGGTGGAAGCTAGGGAAGTGGTGATAGGCTTTGGTCATCCAGTCTATACCATCTCGGACCCTCGCAACGTCGTGATCAAGCGCGTGGCGCGTCAACTCAGCGAGGAAGCTGGCAATCTCAGGATGTTCTCGATCGCGGAGCGACTTGAATCCGTGATGGCCGAGGTGAAGAAAATGTTCCCGAACCTCGATTGGTTCTCGGCGGTATCCTATCACATGATGGGTGTGCCGACTGCCATGTTTACGCCATTATTCGTCATCTCACGCACTTCAGGCTGGGGCGCGCATATTATTGAACAACGCATCGATGGAAAAATTATCCGCCCATCGGCAAATTATACCGGGCCAGAGAATCTGCAATTTGTTCCTATTCATGAACGCCCGGAGCCTTCGCGCGCTATGTCGCATGCAATTTTCAACAGTGATATGCCGGTTAGCTGACGCTTAAAACACCGCGTGACGAATCGTTTTGATGGTTTTTTTGCACTGTGTGAAAAAAAATTGATTGAAAATGCGTCACACGTGCTGTTTTTTGTTGACGATACTATCAGAGAAGCGGAATAGCGATTCTTGCGTGCGTCGCGCGATTCGCGCCGCAACCGACTTACAACCGTATCGGTCAAGAGGCACCGCACGCGAATTAGGAAGGACGGTCATGGACCGTAACGTTGGAATACCCGAAAAACATCGCTTAGGCGATCAGATCGGCTCAAGGCTAGGACAACAAAAAACCGCATTTCAAACGTGCGGTGGCTGGACCATATCATCTGGCCTGCCGATTTCGTCTTTGCTGCGGTGCGTCAACGTTATGCCGAAGCCAACTTTCTCCCACCCATGAGCGAAGGAGCAACCCTCGTGACCATCGAAGATACTGATACCCTGCGTGCCCAACCGCTGGCCGTAAAAGCGCCTGCGAAAAAAACCGCTGCCAAGAAGCCGGCTGCAAAAAAGCCTGCTGCAAAGAAAGCAGTTGCCAAAAAAGCGGCTGTGAAGAAACCGGCCGTTAAGAAAGCTGCGCCAAAGAAGGCCGCCGCGAAGAAGCCGGCTGCTAAAAAAGCTGCTGTGAAGAAAGCTGCGCCGAAGAAGGCCGCCGCCAAGAAGCCAGTCGCTAAAAAGGCTGTCGCCAAGAAACCAGTTGCCAAAAAAGCGGCTGTGAAGAAGGCCGCACCGAAGAAAGCTGCAGTGAAGAAGACTGCTGTGAAGAAGGCTGCACCGAAGAAAGCTGTTGCTAAAAAAGCAGCTCCCGCCAAAAAAGTCGCTGCCGCGAAGAAGCCGGCCGTCAAAAAAGCTGCCCCGAAAAAGGCTACAGCAAAACCGGCAGTTAAAAAGGTAGCTGTAAAAAAACCACGTAAGGCTAAAGTGCCGGAGCCGGTGATGACCGCTCCTGCGCCCGAAACCATGAACTGAGGTTTCGAACGCCTTTACCTGATTTTTGACAGGTTAAAATCTAAGTGCAGGCGCCATAAACGCCTGCATTTTTTATTGGGTAAGCCAGTCATTGATCAAGCCAGTCATTGATCAGGCGGCGGGCGATTGAATCATGGCGTGGCAGGCTAAAGCCAAGTGCGGCACGGTTGGCGATGTCAGCGCGGGTGAACCAGCGCGCACTGCGCATTTCAGTTGTTTCAAGCGTAATTTCCTCAGTAAGTGCGGTGGCATAATAGCCCAGCATGAGCGAGGCGGGGAACGGCCATGGCTGGCTGGAATGGTAGCGCACGTTTGCCACGCGCACCCCAACCTCTTCAAACACCTCGCGCTTTACAGCATCTTCCAGGTTTTCCCCAGGTTCTACAAAGCCTGCCAAGGTTGAAAAAAGATTCCGTTCAATGGGGAATTTAAGCGACTGGCCGAGTAATATTTTATCCTGCTTGGCAACCAGCATGATCACCGCGGGGTCAGTGCGCGGGAAATGGTCAGTGCTGCATTGGCTGCACTGTAGCACATAGCCACCGCGCACCGGCACGTTGGCACCGCCGCACACTGAGCAGAATTTGGTTTTGGCATGCCAGTGCAGCATGGCGCGGGCGGTGGCCAAAATGGTGGCATCATCCGAGGGCAATATGCCGGTGATTTGCCGCATGTCTGTGAAAGGGGCATCCGGGAGGGTGAGTGCCTCATGCGGATTTTCGATTGCTGAGACATCAATGGCAAAAATCGGGACACCATGTTGCAGGCCTAAAAATATTGCCGGCGCGCAGACGTCTGGCAGCGCCGCCAGGATAGCTTGCGGGGTTTTGGCCTCAAGTCCGTTGACCAATGTTTTACCCTGCCAGAAAACCGCAAAGCGGCTTGCAGGGTGGTTTAGGGCGGCGGTGATCCACGCGGTATCTTCGCGTTTATGGGCCGCGCGGTCGAGCGAGCCGCCGGTGTAGGGATTGGGCCGGGATGAAGTGATGTGATCCATATCTGAAAATCGCATGGCGGGGCTGGGGGGGCAACCTTGCATCGGGCGCTCAAAGCGGGGATAAACGGGGTGGGAGGTCGGCGGCGGACATGTGCCTCGCCAACCCGGTCAGGGCCGGAAGGCAGCAGCCGCAACGAGTTTCCATATGGGTCGATGTCCGGCCTCCCACCTATTTCACAAAGGTAGTTTGGCGCCGCATGGCTGGTTTGTTTGAAGATGACGCCCCGCCACCAGCATTTTCCGGCCCGTCACTGTTTGGTGATGAGCCCCAAACCACGCCTGCCGCCGTTGCTTATCGGGTTTTGGCCCGCAAATATCGCCCCACCAGTTTTGACGATTTAATTGGCCAGGATGGGCTGGTGCGCACCCTGCGCAACGCCTTTGCCATGAACCGCATTGCGCATGCGTTTATGCTGACCGGTGTGCGCGGCGTAGGCAAAACCACCACGGCGCGCATTTTGGCTCGCGCTTTAAATTGCACCGGCATTAATAATGATGGCGGCCCCACGCCAGACCCGTGCGGCGTGTGCGCGAATTGTGTGGCGATTCTGGCGGACCGGCACCCTGACGTTGTAGAAATGGACGCGGCATCAAACACCGGTGTTGATGATGTGCGCGAGATTATTGAGGCCACGCGTTTCAAGCCACTTTCAGCGCGCATTAAAGTGTTCATTATTGATGAGGTGCACATGCTCTCACGCAACGCTTTCAACGCGTTGCTGAAGACCCTCGAAGAGCCGCCGCCGCATGTGAAATTTGTGTTTGCCACCACTGAAATACGCAAAGTGCCCGTGACAGTGCTGTCGCGCTGCCAGCGGTTTGATTTGCGCCGGGTGGCGGCGGCGGAACTCTCAGCGCATTTTGCCCGTATTGCCAAGCTTGAACAAATTGCGATTGCGCCTGAAGCGTTGGACCATATTGCCCGTGCGGCGGATGGGTCAGTACGTGATGGGCTTTCATTGCTTGACCAGGCGATTGCGCGTGGTGCCGATGATGGCACCGAAATTTCGGCTGAGATGGTCGCTGAAATGCTGGGACTGGCGGACCGCGGCTACGTATTTGAACTGATGGAAGCGGTGATGGCAGGCGATGCCGCTGCGGCTTTAGCGGTGATGGATACGGCGCATGCCCGGGGTGCTGATTTGGGCGTGTTGATTGCGGATTTGCTCGGCCTTGCGCATTTACTGACGCGGTTGAAGTCAGTCCCGGCACTGGCCACCAGTAATGCGTTGCCGGAGGCTGAGCGTACGCGCGGCATGTTGCTGGCGAGTAGCCTCTCGATCCCGTGGTTGGGGCGGCTGTGGCAAATGTTGTTGAAGGGGGTTGCGGAAGTTGAAGCCGCACCGGACCGGCGGGCGGCAGCGGAGATGATTATTATTAGGCTTTGTTATGTGGCTGATATGCCGCCGCCGGGTGATTTGATTAAAAAACTTGAGCAACAGGCAGCTGCTAATTCGTTTGACGGGCCTGTAAGCGGTGGCACGCCAGGTGGTACCCGCGCGGTTGCCAATGGCGCACCGATGCAGGCAATGGCAGCGCCGCGTGCCATTACCTTTAACGATGTGGTAGCCCTTGCGGGTGCTAAGCGCGATGTGATGCTATATGCGCATTTGCGCCAGTCAGCGCATCTGGTGCGGTTTGCGCCGCCGGTGATCGAGTTGCGACTAGAGCCTGACGCACCACGCGATGTGGCGCAGCGCCTTGGCGCATTGCTGGAGGCGGAAACCAACCGGCGCTGGACCATCGTGATAAGCCAGGCTGTTGGCGCGCCAACCATTGCTGATGGTGAGCGCCACGCTGAGACCGCTGCACGCCAGCACGCCACAGAGCACCCGTTGGTTCATGCCATTATGGCGGCGTTCCCTGGCGCGCGGGTTGAAAAACTGCACGCGCCGGTTGAGCCGATTGCCGATGAGGTGCCGCCTGACTGGCTGGAACTTACCCCACCTGATGATGTTTATAACGAAGAGGAAGATTAAACCATGAAAAACCTTGCCGGACTGATGCAGCAAGCCAAGCAGATGCAGGCCAATATGGAAGCGATGCAGGCGAAGTTGGAAGCGGCCCAGATTGAAGGTGTCTCAGGCGCGGGGCTGGTACGGGTCACGCTCACCGGCAAAGGCGTTTTGAAAACCATTAAAATTGACCCGAAATTGGCTGATCCGGCTGAAATTGAAATGCTGGAAGATTTGATTCTGGCAGCTCATACCGATGCAAAATCAAAGCTTGACGCTTTTACGGAAAGCGAGATGAAAAATGCCACCGGCGGCATGCAGCTGCCCGCAGGCCTGAAGCTGCCGTTTTAGCATCCCATGGGTGGCCCTGAACTTGAGCGGTTGATAAGCCTGTTTGCCAAACTGCCGGGCCTTGGGCCGCGCAGTGCCCGGCGGATTGTGCTAAAATTGCTGCGCGAGCGCGAGACCAAATTATTACCCCTGGCGGATGCAATCCGCGCGGCGGCGGAGACGGTTAAAAATTGCTCCGTCTGCGGTAATCTCGACAGCTGTGACCCGTGCACCATCTGTGACACAGCCTCACGTGACCATGCGATTTGCGTGGTGGAGACGGTGGCCGATTTATGGGCGTTGGAACGTGCCTTGATTTACCGTGGCCGCTACCACGTGCTGGGTGGCTCACTTTCGGCGTTGGCAGGGCGGGGGCCGGAGGACATCGCGGTTGCGCCGCTATTGTCTCGGTTGAGTGCGGACCCGCCGCTGGAGATCATTCTTGCGATGCCGGCAACGGTTGATGGTGCCGCGACCGGCCATTATCTGGCCGAAAAATTAAAGAGTTTTGGCATTCCCATTTCGCGCCTCGCTCAAGGTGTGCCGATGGGTGGGTCACTCGAGGTCCTAGACGAAGGCACGCTGGCCACCGCGCTGCGGGCGCGCAGGGTTTCTTAAACCCCGAACTTATCGCGCAGCCCGTAGTACCAAGCCCCCAGCGCCGTAAGCGGAACCCGGAGCTTTTTACCACCAGGGAAAGGATAATAGGGCAGGGCGGCCAGCACATCAAAACGTGATGGTGAACCTGCAACGGCTTCGCCAAGTAAACGGCCCAGCAAATGCGTGGTGGTAACACCATGGCCGCTGCACCCGTGTGAGTAATAAACATTGGGTGATAATTTACCGACCTGCGGAAAGCGGGTGAGGGTGAGGGCAAAATTGCCGCTCCAGGTATAATCGATCCGGGCGTTTTTCAGGCTGGGAAAGGTTTTAAGCATGTGCGGGATAATTTTGGCGCGAATCGCAGCTGAGTCAGCGCCGCCGTACACGATGCCGCCGCCGTAGATGATGCGGTTGTCAGCGCTGCGGCGGTAATAATCCAACACATAATTGCAGTCTTCAACGCATACGTTGGAAGGGAGCAGCCGTGCCGCTTCATCACCTAATGGCTCAGTCGCCAAAACCTGGGTGGAAACCGGCATAATTTTGGTTGCGAGTTCGGGCAGTAAATTGCCGAGATAAGCATTACCGCAGACCAGCAGATATTTGGCACGCACTTCACCATTGGGGGTTTTCACAATGGGCTGCGCGCCAGTATCAACGGCAATGACCGGTGAATTTTCAAAAATCTGTCCGCCGATCGACTCCAGCGCGGCTGCCTCGCCCTGCACCAGATTCAGTGGGTGAATATGGCCGCCAAGATGGTCGATCAGGCCGCCAACATATTCATTGGTGACAACATGAGCGGCCAGCCCGGCTTGATCGACCATCTCCAGGGAATGATGCCCAAAGCTGGCCCAAACGTCGCGGTGATGCGCGAGTCCCTGCATCTGCTTCTGGGTGAAGGCCGCAAAGAGGCCACCGTTCACCAGATTGCAGTCGATGTTATATTTGGCCACGCGCTCGCGGATGATATTGCCACCCTCCAGAGCCATGCCGCCGATAAGTTTACCAGCCCGCTCACCGTAGCGGGCTGAGATTACATCCAGATCACGCGAGTAGCCATTCACGATCTGCCCACCATTACGGCCAGAGGCGCCAAATCCAACCCTGACAGCCTCAAGTACGATGACTGAAAACCCTCGCTCGGCAAGCTCCAGCCCGGCTGCAACGCCGGTGAAGCCAGCCCCGATGATGCAGACATCAGTGGTGCGCATACCCGACAACGCCGGGCGGGCATCTTGCCGGTTGGCGGAGGCTGCGTAGTACGAAGGCGCGTGGCCGCTCATTGTTTGGAAGGGCCGAGCAATGCAACGCCGAACAGCGCGCCGAGTACGGTCATGGTGATGACCATTAGCCGGATTTTATAAGCTTCGTCACGCGCCTGCGTCACCACTTCAATGTGCATATTGGCGCGCGCTGCGGCGACACGCGCTGCAATCGGGCCGGTGCCTTTTGCGACGATGGCCGCCGTGTCCTCGTCAGTCGCGTTGCCGAGATTATTGATGGCGGTTTGCTGGGCCTGCGGTGTGGCGGCGGTGAGCACGGCATCCAGGGCAGCTTCCTGATGCATCGCATCGACCACCGGTGCAGGGATGGAGAAGCTGGCGAAGGTGCCGATGAGGCCGGGGAAGAGAAAACAAGTTAGCAGGAAGCCGATACGGCTGTAGGAGATTTTTGATGCCATGATGGGTTGAGACTTGGCCCGGAAAACGCGCCGGGTCAATTCAGGCTTGTCGCAACTTTAGCCTTCGCGGATGTCCTGCCACGCCTCGGTGAATGGCTTTTTGCGGAAGGTGGCCCAGAAAAAATTCATCGAATAGCGCAGCCCGATGGTGAATACGCCCTCGCCCACCAGCCGGCGGCCTGAGGACTCGGCGGGCAAGCGGAAGGTGAATTTTACGCCACCCACCTTGGAGAGCCGGCGCGCCATGTCAGTATCCTCGCCGTAGAAGGAGAAGCGCAGATCCGGGCTGCCGAGCTTGAGCATGGCAGAGCGTTTCACAATGAAATTGCCGCCTTGCAGCATGGAGCCGACATTAAGGATGAAGCGGTTGAACAAATAAACCGAGAACGCCATGCGGTAATAGGCGCCCACCACCATGTTCACCCGGCGGGGCACGCCATAATATATGTAGGGGCCGGAAAGTGCGACCAGCTTTTCCGAGCGGGCAAATTGTTTCATCACTTCGGTCAGCCAGCCTGGCGGGATGATCGTATCAGCGTCAATATTGGCGATCAGCTCGCCAGAGGAATGCTCAAACCCGCACCAGCGGGCCTGCACCAGCCCCTTGCGGGGTTCATCCACCACCTGCACGCCCTCGATGGACAGCCCGACTTCGCGGGTATTGTCGGTACTGGCGTTGTTGACCACGATGATCTCAGCATCCTGGCCCAGCACCTGCCCGGCGCGGTGAATTTCGTCGCGGATGGCGGTAAGCGAGCGGGTAAGCAGGGCTTGCTCATTATAGGCCGGAACGACAAAGCTGATCTTCATGGAAATGCTCCAGACTCGAAAGCGGATGGTGTGTTAAACGGGCTATCAACAGTGATTGGCCACACAAAGCGAATGACAAGTTTATGACAGTGCCGGTTGGTTTCCGAGGCTTTGGGTTGACATTGGCAAGTCTGGCCTGCATACCGCGCCACCGAATAACCTATTTACCCTGAGAGCCTGTGATGAAGATCCGTAACTCATTGAAATCAGCCAAGACCCGCGACAAGAACTGCCGCGTGGTGCGCCGTCATGGCCGGGTCTATGTTATCAACAAAAAGAACCCGCGGATGAAAGCCCGCCAGGGTTAAGCCGCTTATTTGTAAGCATTTGAAAATATTCAGAAAAACCCGGTCATTGGCCGGGTTTTTTGTTGTCTGAAGTTTCGGGTATTGCATAGCTTGGATTCGAGATACATTAATTACGTCAAGGAGATGAGCCATGTTACAGTCCAAGCCAAAATTGAACGTCCTGGAAAAACGCGCGGAAATTATCGCAGGTTTGAAGGCGGTTTTGCCCGAACGTGCGGTGATTGGTGACGATGTCTCACTAAAGCCTTACGAAACGGATGGTTTGAGCGCTTACCGGCAAATGCCTTTGGCAGTGGTTCTGCCCGAAAATGAGGCCCAGGTGGTTGCGGTTATGAAGTTTTGCCATCTCCACGGGATAAGGGTGATCCCGCGCGGGGCGGGCACCTCGCTCTCTGGCGGCGCTTTGCCCCTGGCTGACGCCGTGGTGGTTGGCATGATGCGCATGAACCAGATTTTAGACATCAACTACGCTGACCGTTACGCCGTGGTACAACCGGGGGTAACCAACATTGCCATTACCCAGGCGGTGCAAGATGAGCAGTTTTTTTATGCCCCAGACCCATCAAGCCAGTTGGCCTGCATGATTGGTGGCAATGTGAGCATGAATTCTGGTGGCGCGCATTGTTTGAAGTACGGTGTAACCGCCAATAACCTGTTGGGGCTGCGGTTGGTCACCATTGAGGGTGAACTGCTGGAGATCGGCGGTAAGCACATGGATACAGCCGGCTATGATTGGCTGGGGCTGATAACCGGCAGCGAAGGCCAGCTTGGCGTTCTTACTGAGGTGACAGTGCGGATTTTGCGTGGCCCGGAAGGTGCGCGCGCCATGCTGGCGGGATTTGCTTCCAATGAAGTGGCTGGCGCCTGCGTGGATGCCATTATTTCGTCTGGTATTATCCCCGTGGCGCTGGAGTTCATGGACAAGCTTGCAATTCACGCCTGTGAAGCGTTTGCCCATGCCGGGTACCCGCTGGATGCTGAGGCGCTGTTGATCATTGAAGTTGAAGGCTCGGACACTGAGCAGACGGAGATGCTGGCCCGCATCCGCGATATTTGTGCCGTCTATAACCCGGTTTCGATGCGGGTTTCGCAGACTGCTGAGGAATCCGCGGCGATTTGGAAAGGCCGCAAAGGGGCGTTTGGCGCGGTGGGGCGCATTAGCCCGGACTATTTATGTATGGATGGCACCATTCCTACCAGCCAGTTGCCAAATGTGCTCAAGCGCATGCAGGCAATGAGTGATGACTACGGCTTGAAAGTTGCCAATATTTTTCATGCTGGTGATGGCAATTTGCATCCACTGATCATGTTTGATGCCAATGATGTTGAGAGCTTCCATAAAGCTGAAGCGTTTGGCGCGGATATTTTGAAACTCTGCGTGGAAGTTGGCGGTTGCCTGACCGGCGAGCATGGGGTGGGGATTGAGAAGCGCGATTTGATGAGTGTGCAATTTACTCCGGCGGAACTGGACCAGCAGCGCCGGATTAAAACCGCTTTTGACCCTGATTGGCTTCTTAACCCCTCGAAAGTGTTTCCCCTAAGTGGGCTTTCGGCGGCAGCATGATACTGCCTGACACTGAGGAGGCTTTGGCTGCGGCAATCCGCGGCGCCAGCGGGCCATTATTGGTGCAGGGCAATGGCACTAAGTCTGGCATGCTGCGCCCGGTGCAGGCAGCTGCGACTCTTAGCACGGCTAATTTGTCAGGCATAACGCTGTATGCGCCGAATGAGTTGGTGATGTCGGCCAAGGCCGGGACTAGGCTGAGTGAGATTGAAACCGCGCTGGCGGCGGCTGGCCAGCAGATGATTTGTGAGCCGCCGCATATTCATGGTGAAAACCAGACCATTGGCGGCATTGTGGCCACCAACCTTTCAGGCCCGCGCCGGGTAACGGGCGGGGCGATGCGTGACCATGTGCTGGGTGTGCGGGCGGTGAACGGCAGCGGTGAGATTTTGAAATTCGGCGGGCGCGTTTTGAAAAATGTGACCGGGCTTGATGTTGCCAAGCTGCTAACTGGTAGTTTTGGTACGCTGGCGGTGATGACGGAAGTTACCTTCAAGGTTTTGCCGGTCTCGGAAGCTACTGGCTCAATCGTGTTGCGTGGGCTGGATGCTGAGCAGGGTATTGCGGCCTTGAGCGCTGGCTTAGGGTCGCCGTTTTTTGTCACCGGTGCGGCTTATTTGCCAGCTTTGCAACAGGCTGTGCTACGAATTGAAGATTTTGCCACATCTGTAAAATATCGCACGGAGAAACTGGCGGGGCAGCTAAGTGCGTTTGGCACAGCCGAGATTCTTGACACCGACGCAAGTAAGGCGCTGTGGCGTGATGTGCGTGATTGTAAATATCTGGATATCGCTGAGGCTGTGTGGCGGTTATCTGTGGTGCCTTCAGCCGCACCTGCCATTTTGAGAGCGCTCGCCCCGTTGGGTGTTACAGGGTTTCTGGATTGGGGTGGTGGCTTGGTTAATCTGACCGGCCCGGCTGACCAGGCCACGCATGAAGCCGTGTGTCATGCAGCCATTGCAGCGGGGGGAACCTGGTGGTTAATGCAAGCGCCTGAGCCTTTGCGGGCGGTGGTAAATGTGGTGCCGCCGGAACCGCCGGCTCTGGCTGCCATTCGCGCGCGGGTGCAAGCTAGTTTTGACCCGCGCGGTATTTTAAACCCCGGCAGATTGCGAGCTGCTTAAATGCAAACCAACTTCACAACTAAACAATTGCAAAACCCCGAGATTGCAATTGCCAATAATATTTTACGAACCTGCGTGCATTGCGGCATGTGCACTGCCACGTGCCCCACGTTTGTTACGCTGGGTGATGAGCTGGATTCACCCCGCGGGCGCATTTATCTGATCAAAGACATGCTCGAGCATGACCGCCCGGCCTCCGAGGAGGAGGTGCTGCATATGGATAGGTGCCTTTCATGCTTGTCATGCATGACAACCTGCCCCTCGGGCGTGGATTACATGCATCTGGTGGATCATGCGCGGGTGCATATCAATGAGACTTACAAACGGCCTCTGACTGACCGTTTGCTGCGCGATGTGTTGGCGCAGATTTTGCCCTACCCTAAACGCATGCGGGCCGCACTGAACTTGGCGCGGCTGGGTAAGCCGTTTGCGTCATTGTTGCCGGGGCAGAGCATGTTGGTGAAGCGGCTGCGGGCCATGTTGAATCTGGCGCCGGTAAAAATGCCGGTGGCGCAATCATTGGGTGGTACGGTTCACAAAGCCATCGGTGAAACCAAAGGGCGGGTGGCGCTGCTGGCTGGTTGTGCGCAACAAGCGATTGGCCCTTCGATCAATACAGCCACCATTGAATTGCTGAATCGTCTGGGCATTGAGGTTGTAATACCGGCAGCGGCGGGCTGTTGCGGCGCCTTGGTGCACCATATGGGCCGCCATGAAGAAGCGCTGCAGGCCGCAAGGCGCAATGTGGCGGCCTGGAGTGATGGCCCGGAATTTGACGCGATTATTGTGAACACGTCAGGCTGCGGCACGGTGTTGAAGGATTATGGCTTTATGCTCCGCGACGATGCGATGGCAGCCAAAGCTGCTGCAGTTTCAGCCAAGAGCTTGGATATTTCCGAATATCTTTTGAAAATTTACCAACCAAGTCAGGTAGCGCCCGCCATTACGGTAGCGTATCATGCGGCGTGTTCATTGCAGCATGGCCAAAAAATAACCAGCGCGCCAAAAACATTACTGCGTAAGGCAGGGTTTAACGTGGTTGAACCGAAGGACCCGCATTTATGCTGTGGGTCAGCTGGTACTTATAATATCATGCAGCCTGATATTGCGGCGAGCCTGCGCCGGCGCAAGCTTGATAGTTTGAAAGCAAAATCACCCGATGTGATAGCCGCCGGCAATATTGGCTGCCTGACGCAACTCGCTGGGGACAATGTTCCCACCGTGCATATGGTGGAATTGTTGAATTGGATGGCCGGTGGCAATAAGCCCGAGGCGCTGAATGGAGTGAATAAATGACCTATCTGTTAGGCCGCGATATTGCGCATGTTTCTGCTGGCGCCCGTTTGCGTAATTTGCTGGAACGCCCTGGTATTTTAGGAATTCCAGGGACGCATAATGGCATTGCCTCACAACAGGCCAAGGCAGCAGGCTTTGAGGCTTGCTATCTTTCAGGCGCTGCGATGACAGCCTCAATGGGGCTGCCAGATTTGGGTATTATCACCGTGGATGATGTTTGCTTTTTCATTCGCCAGGTCGCACGCGCTTCTGGTTTGCCAGTGTTGGTAGATGGCGATACGGGTTATGGCGAAGCGTTGAATGTTATGAATATGGTGCGCAGTTTTGAAGATGCCGGCGCTGCCGGGGTGCATCTGGAAGACCAGATTTTGCCAAAAAAATGCGGGCATTTGAACGACAAAAAGCTCGCAACGCCGCAGGATATGGCCAATAAAATTGCAGCCGCTGCCCATGCCCGGCGCCATTTATATATTATCGCCCGCACAGATGCTGCGGCAAGTGAGGGCATGGATGGTGCCGTGGCGCGCGCCAAATTATATATGGAAGCTGGTGCTGATGCCATCTTCCCTGAGGCGATGAACACCGAAGCCATGTTCCGCGAGTTTGCCTCCCGCATGCCAGGTGTGCCGTTACTCGCAAACATGACTGAGTTTGGCCGTACGCCCTTTTTCACCAAGCAACAATTTGAGGAGTTTGGTTATAAAATGGTTATCTGGCCCGTAACGTCTCTGCGGGTGACAGCCAAGGCCAGTGAAAAATTATATGCCGCCATCGCCCGCGACGGTGGGGCGCATAATTGCGTGGACCAGATGCTTACCCGCGCCGATTTATATGAAACGATTGGCTACGCGGCGTTCGAGGCTCTGGACGCCAGCATCGTGAAAACCGTGGTTCCCGAACCGATTGTGTGAGATATCCTCGTTGGTGACACCGGTGTCCTTGATGTTGTTTTGGATGAAATCATCTAGCACCCGATTGAAGGCTTCCGGGTACTCCCAGAACATCATGCGGCCTCCGAACACCATGGTTTTGGCTTCCGGCAGGATGGTTCGCAGATAACGCTGGGCTTTCTCTGCCCAATGTTGCGCGATAACATATAAAGTTGGCTTGACGCGTGAGACCGCAATGGCGGACGCCAAATTATCTGAGAACATGGCGGATGCAAAAAGCTGAGCTGCCACCAGCGGCGGGGTTTTCAAAGCCTGAGCCATGATCCAGCTAAGTTCATGAAACTCCAGGTTACGCTGAATCAGTATGGTTTCAACATAGTCCCGCAGATATTGGGCCTGCCCCCTGACATCGCGCAAGTACAAGGTGTGCACGGCGGAAACCTCTTCAAGAGAGGCTTCTACCCAAGCGTCTCTTTCAAAGGACATGCTGCGCGGTGGCGCATCGATGGAGATATGCGCTGCCACCGTGTGGGCGCCTTTCAGCTTTATGTAGCCTAGGCTGGTGTGGCACCCCGCCGCCCAGCCGACCAGAACCGGGTTCTTAACCTTCAATGTATCAAGCAGTTTTACCAGGTCCTCGGCGTGCGATAGATAATCATTGCCGTCCGGCGAGTGGCTGGACGCACCTTGGCTACGGGGATCGTAGGTGATGACACGGTATTTTTTGGAAAGCGGCTCAACCTGCTTTTCGAATATGTTCTTGGAGAAGGTCCAGCCGGGAATGAATACAATTGGTTGCCCGGCACCTTGATCTATATACGACAGCTCAGCTCCGGGGGCGACTGCGGCGCGGCCACTCTCCTTCAAGGACGACAAATGTTCGTATTCTATGTTCGCCATACGCAGTACCTCCATTTGAGATGATGCGGACTAATAGGTTTGAAAAGTTTAGGAAAAGTTTCCGAATGCCAAGTCAGTCTTCATATTTAGATGTTCGTTACCATAAATTAACAAGCTAGTGGAGTCTTTATGTCACAAAATTTTATTTTTTTGGCACGTCCTTGAACCAGAGGACGGCAATTTAGGCAAAAACTATGGCCCCTTGGTTCATTGGTTCAGAAATCTATCGTCTGCCGGTTTTCCAACCGCCGCACCCCTTGGCGGTGCCGCGCGCGATGTTAGCCTACGATGTTTGCTGTGCGTTAAATTGGCTTCCTGACAGTAAATATCTGGAGAGTCCTATGGCAACTCAGGCTGAGTTGGCGGTTTTCCACGCGCCCGATTACATTTCAGCTTTGCAACAAGCCGAGGTTGCGCAAAGCCTGCCGCTGGAGCTGCGGGCGCGTTATCGGATAGGCATTGAATCCAACGACATCCATCCGGCAGTGTTCCGACGTCCTGCAACCTCTGCGGGAGGTTCCTTGATGGCAGCGGACCTGACGGCCGATGGCGGGGTGGTGTATGCGCCGGGTGCTGGCAATCATCACGGCATGCCAAACCGGGCTAGCGGCTTTTGTTTTGTAAATGACATCGCACTGAGCATTTTAAGGTGGCGCGCCATGGGCGTGCGCCGGGTGGCCTATCTGGACCTGGATGCCCACCATGGCGACGGGGTGGAGGCGGCGTTCGCCAATAATCCGGATGTTCTCACCATTTCGGTTCATGAAGCGGGCCGCTGGCCTCGAACCGGCACAGCCAGCGCGCCAGAGCGTGGCTGCTGGAACTTCCCGGTGCCGTCGGAACTGAATGACAGCGAGCTGAGGTTTTTGTTGGAAGCCAAAATCCTGCCGCTGATAACAGCGCATGCGCCTGAGGCCATCATGGTTTTGCCGGGTGCTGATGCTCTGGCTGATGACCCGATGAGCCGTCTGTCGCTTTCGAACAACGCATTGTGGGATACGGTGCAGGCGGTACGCGGCCTGGCGCCCCGGCTGGTTGTGCTGGGCGGCGGTGGCTATAACCCTTTCACCTTGGCGCGCTGCTGGGCTGGCGTCTGGGCGATTTTGAATGATATTGAAATTCCTGACGCTTTACCCTTGCCGGCGCAGGACTTGCTGCGGGGTGTGGCGTATTTCCGGGCGGCGGGACGAAACCCGCCCGCCCGCTGGTTTGAACAATTGCGTGATGCCCCGGCCGAAGGGCCGGTGCGCAACGAGGTAAAGGGCTTATGCGTATGAAATTAGTGTTGCTGACGGCAGCTTTGGTGATGGTAACCAGCGTTGCGCGCGCCGATTCCAATGATCCAACGGGCCCGCAGCCCAAATTACCCACCGAACAGCTCACCATTATCTCCGATGACGGCAAAAGCCATGTGTTTAACGTAGAGGTGGCATCCACAACCGCGCAGCAGGACACCGGCCTGATGTTCCGCCCGGTGGTGCCAGCGGACTCCGGCATGCTGTTCCCTTGGCCGCAGCCGCAGATGTCCGAGATGTGGATGAAAAATACCATTGCGCCGCTGGACATGGTGTTCATCGGTGCCGATGGCACGGTAAAGGCGATTGCCGAGAACACCGTGCCTTACAGCCTGAAAGATATCTCCAGCGGCGTGCCGGTTTTAGCCACTTTAGAACTACAGGCGGGAATCACGGCGGCTGAAGATATCAATGTTGGTGATAAGGTGATTGCCAAGCAGTTCCCCGGCGGCTAAGCCGTGCCCTATGGCGGGGCGTGGCGCAGCCTGGTAGCGCGCTTGTTTTGGGTACAAGAGGCCCCCGGTTCGAATCCGGGCGCCCCGACCATGTTAAGGCCCGACTTTCAAAGGAACATATGATGCGTGCACGTATTTTTCTGCCTCCCCGGTCGGCCATGCAGTCGGGCTCCGCCAAAACGCATCGTTGGGTGCTGGAGTTTGAGCCGAATGCCGCCAAAATACGTGACCCGCTGATGGGCTGGACTGGCAGCGATGACATGCTCTCACAGGTGCGGCTGAGCTTCGATACCAGAGAGACAGCCATTGCCTATGCGCAAGCGCACGGCATTGCCTATGATCTGGAAATTCCAACGGCACGTGTGACCAAGCCCAAAGCCTATGCTGATAATTTCCGCGCCGACCGCAAGGAAAACTGGACTCACTAATCCACGCTTTAGCGCCCTTAGCTCAGATGGATAGAGCACGAGACTTCTAATCTTGAGGCCGGTGGTTCGACTCCACCAGGGCGCGCCAGTTTTTCAGAATGCAGATTTAAACTTAGCGGTTCTGGTTTGGCGCACGATACCAGCAACGCAGGCTTCAAAAACATCCAGCGCATCAAAAGCGCGGTCTTTGCCGTCTGGTGGCAGCATTACCGGCAGGCCGCCGCCAAATTCCAGCGCACCCGGAACCATTAAATTATCCGTCAAGCCAAAATTTTCCACCACCAGCCCGGGCAACCCGTCTGGCATGGCGGCAATTTGGGCAAGGCTGCGGGCCGTGAAGCTGGCGGCGCTGTTGGAGTAGCCAAAAATCGGCTTCCCGCGTCCCAGAAACCAGCCCAATTCCACCAGCGTGCCAGCATCCGCTGAAGCGCCGCGGAACGGTGTCAGATTGGCGATGATGATGTCGCAGTCTTCCATCATCTCGATGTCTTTACGAAAAATTGCGCGCCAGACATCAGTTGTTGAACCGGTTGAAATCTGGTTCTGGTCTTCAAGCGGTGCCAAGCCGGTAAGTCCGTAGATTGCGCAAATCCTGATTTTTTCGGCCGCGTGTTGTGCGGCGTTGGGAAGAAAAACATCCGGCCCGGCCAGATAGGCTTTCATGAAAATCCTCTGCGGTTATCCGGTGCCCAATAAATCAGTTTTCGCAAGATACGGTCAACAATGGTGAACAGCAGCACCGCCAGCACACATAGAACAAATAGTGCTGCGAACATCACGTCGGTTTGAATCCGCGCATTGGCGTTGATCATCACATAGCCCAGGCCTGACGAGGCGCCGACCCATTCGCCGATAATGGCCCCGATGGGTGCCAGTGCCGTGGCAACCCGCAAGCCCGATGCGAAGGCGGGCAATGCGGCGGGCAGGCGGACGTAGCATAGGGTTGAGAATCGCGAGGCGTTCATGGCGGCGGCCATATCGAGCCAGCCCGGTTCGGTAAGGTTCAGCCCATCTGCCAGCGAGGCGGTGACGGGGAAAAAAATCACCAGTATTGTCATGATGATTTTTGATGTCATGCCAAAGCCAAACCAAAGCACCAACAAAGGGGCGAGAGCAAAAACAGGAATCGCCTGACTGAGCACCAGCACCGGCATCAGCCAGCGCTGCAGGGGCGGCAAGGCGGCCATGGCTAATGCGGCCAGGGCACCCAGCAATGTGCCGAAGAACAAGCCGAGCAGGATTTCTGCAAGAGTGACCAGCGTATTATCAAACAACAAATTTCGCTGCGCGATCAGGGCGACTGCCACTGATTGCGGGGTTGGCAGCATGTAAGGCGGCACCGGGCAAAACTGCGTAACCGCCCACCATACGGCCAGAAATACCGCGAAAGTGACAATCCCCCTCATTGCGCCAGCATTCGCAAAAGTTCAGCCTGTGTCTGCAATACCAACAAATTATCAGGCGCACGCGGTGGTATGCCTGGCACCTCAACAGGGGCTTCCAGCCCCGCCGGCGCGCCCGTTAGCACCACCAAGTGATGGCTGATCCGGCACGCTTCCATCGGGTCATGGGTGATCAGTAACGTGGTGCAGCCGGACAATAATTCGGCGGCAAGGTCCTGGATTTTCGTGCGCGTGATGGCATCAAGGGCTGAGAAAGGTTCATCCATCAATACAATCGGGCGCGCCTCATACAAGGTGCGGGCGATTGCCACACGCTGGCGCATACCGCCGGATAGCTCCACCGGCAAAGATTTTGCGCGTTCAGCCAGACCCACGCGTTCCAGTAGATTCATCGCGCGGTCAGGCTCGGGTTTCATGCCGCGCAGCTTGGCGCCGAGCATCACATTATCGATCACCCGCGCCCACGGCAGCAGCAAATCCTGCTGCGCCATGTAGGCAATGCGCCCGCTCAGCGGGGCATTATCAGAGGCTGTGACTTGCCCGGCAAACGGTGCTTCCAGCCCCGCGATAATGCGCAGCAGGCTGGTTTTTCCAACACCGCTTGGTCCCAAAAGAGCCACCAATTGGCCAGATGGAATGACAAGATTCAAATTCTCAAAAATAATCTGCCCGCCGTAATGCAAAGCCAGATTCTGGATATGCAGGGACGGGCAGAAACTCACGCCGGAATGGTCACCGCATAGGCGGAAACGTCACCTTTGTGTTTGATCAGACCCTTGGTAAACATAAAATCCCGGTAGGTGCTATAGCGCTTTGCATCCAGATAGAACGGGTTGGCCGCAAAATACGCAACAGTTTGGAACCATGCCGTTTTGTTTAATGTATCATTCAGGCTGGTCTGGTCGGCGATAAATTTCTCCCACATGCCTTGCGGGTCTTTGCGAAGTGCGTCGCCGCCTTGTTGCACGGCGCTCAGAAACTTCGGCAGGCGCTCATCGTTTAGGGCACCGGCGTTTGACATCATGATCAGCTCATCCGATGGCGGCACGCCGTAAGTCTCGGGCAGAAAGACCACCGGTTTGAAGCCTTTTTCCTTCAGCTCGTTTTCCTCAAAATTGCGATAGCCGCCGATCACGGCATCAACTTCCTTGGAGATAAGTGCTGTAACCAGATTGAAATTTACATTTACAAGCGTGACGTCTTGCAGTGTCAGCCCAGCCGAACCGAGCATCGTGCTGATCAGCACATCTTCTACGCCGGCGACCGAATAACCGATTTTGCGGCCTTTAAGGTCAGCTATTTTTTTGACGCCAGACGTATCCAGCGCCATTAAAGTGTTCAACGGCTGGTTGATCAACGTGCCGGTGCGGCGCAGAGGCAACCCCTGGTCGCAGAGCAGATAAAGCTGCGTCTGATACGATAGCGCGATGTCAGCCTTGTTGGCGGCCACCATCCGGGGCGGAATATCAGGGTCGGTCGGTGCGATGATCTCCACGTTCAACCCTGCTGCTGCAAACGCGCCAATATATTTGGCCACGAATAATGGCGCATGATCCGGATTGACGAACCAGTCCAGCAGCACCGTGAACTTTGGCGTGTCGGCACGGGCTTGCAGGGCAATTGGCAGGATGGCGCTGGCGGCTAATAGAGAACGGCGGGATAAGGACATTATACGCTCCGGATTTTTCCTTGACCTGACCAATGCCAAACAAGACCGGCTTCCACAAGCTTGGCCTTGGCTTGGGTGCGTTGCAGGGGCTGCCTGACGGCACCCTGATAAACTGCCTCGAATTTGACTTTTTACCCAAAATGACTATGATTACGGACGGTTTTAGGATATTTTCTTTAATGAATTCAGTGTGTTATGCGCCTTACGGCGACTCAATCGCCAAGCTTTGCGCCCCAACCTCTCCGAACCTGACTTAATATGAGCGATACCACAGACGAACCCGGCACCGGCCCCTTGCCACGGGGAGGCGCGGAGCCTGTCTCAATCGAGCAGGAGATGCGTAAATCCTACCTGGATTACGCCATGTCCGTTATTGTCTCGCGAGCACTACCGGATGCCAGAGATGGGCTGAAGCCAGTGCACCGGCGGATTTTGTTTGCCATGAACGAATCTGGCAACACGCCGGATAAACCCTACCGCAAGTCAGCGCGTATGACTGGTGAGGTGATGGGTAAATATCACCCGCATGGCGATAGCGCGATTTATCTGGCGGCCGTCCGCATGGCGCAGGATTTCTCGATGCGGTTGCCCTTGATTGATGGCCAAGGCAATTTTGGCTCGATCGATGGTGATATGCCAGCCGCCATGCGTTACACTGAAATGCGGCTGGGCGCTGCGGCGATGTTGCTGCTGGAGGATATTGACAAGGACACGGTTGATTTTCAGCCAAATTATGATGAGAGCGAGCAGGAGCCAAAAGTTCTGCCCGCCGCGTACCCCAACCTGTTGATCAATGGCTCGAACGGCATTGCGGTGGGTATGGCCACCAACATTCCGCCGCATAACCCAACCGAGATTGTGGACGCCACGCTGGCGCTGATTGCTGACCCGGAGATTACGCTCGAAGCTTTAATGCAGATTGTGCCAGGGCCGGATTTTCCAACGGCTGGTATTATCCTCGGGCGTTCGGGTATTCGCAATGCGTTTGAGACAGGCCGAGGGTCAATTACCATTCGTGCCCGCGCGACGATTGAGCAAATTCGCAAAGACCGCGATGCGATTATTGTCTCCGAAATTCCTTATCAGGTGAATAAGTCAGTGCTGCTGGAGCGCATTGCTGAGCTGGTGCGGGCCAAGGATATTGAAGGCATTGCTGATTTGCGCGATGAGAGCGACCGCGAGGGCATGCGCATTGTGATTGAGTTAAAGCGCGATGCGACCGGGGAGGTGGTGCTAAACCAGCTATACCGCTTCACTAACTTGCAAACCAGCTTTGGCATTAACATGCTGGCCCTTGATAAAGGCCGGCCGCGCCAGATGGGGCTGAAGGATGCGCTGAATTGCTTTGTGGAATTCCGCGAGGAAGTGATTTTGCGGCGTGCCCGCTTTGAGCTGAACAAAGCCCGCGACCGTGCGCATCTGCTGGTGGGTCTCGCCACGGCGGTTGCGAATATTGATGAAGTCATCAGGATCATTCGCGCCAGCCCGGATGCCGCAACAGCGCGCACCGCATTGATGGACCGTGACTGGCCGGCCGAAGATGTAGCCCCGTTGCTGGCGCTGATTGATGATATTGGCAACACGATTAAAGCTGACAACACCATGCGCCTGACCGAGGCGCAGGCGCGTGGAATTTTGGAGTTGCGTCTGGCCCGTTTGACCGGGTTGGAGCGTGAAAAAATTCAGGCTGAACTCACTGAGGTTGCAACCCGCATTGGCGAGCTTTTGCATATTATTGGCTCACGCTTGCGCCGACTTGAAGTGATGCGTGATGAGTTGTTGGCAGCGCGTGCTAAAATTGCATCACCGCGCCGTTCCACCATTGAGGATTTAGAGACCGACCAGGATGATGAAAGTCTGATCGAGCCTGGTCAGATGGTGGTTACCCTAACGCGTGATGGTTTTATAAAACGCACCTCGTTGGAAACTTTCCGTGCTCAAAACCGTGGTGGCCGTGGCCGCTCGGCAACATCAACCCGTGGTGATGATGTGGTGACACGTAGCTTCAATGCGCATACGCATCAATTTGTGCTGTTTTTCTCATCCGGTGGTAAAGCCTTCCGCGAGAAAGTCTGGCGCTTGCCAGAGGCCACCACCATCGCCAAAGGCCGCGCTTTAATTAATTTGCTGCCTGAGCTTGGCGCGGATGAAATCACCGCGGTGTTGCCATTGCCGCAGGATGAGAGCCTGTGGGAAAATCTGCATCTGGTATTTGCCACCGCCAGTGGCGGGGTGCGGCGTAACAAGCTGGCTGATTTCCGCAATGTGCGGGCGGCTGGGTTAATCGCCATGAAGCTTGATGAGGGTGACCGTTTGATCGGCGTTGCCACCTGCCGGGATGGTGATGATGTATTCCTCGCCACCAAAGCTGGCCGCTGCATTCGCTTCCAGATCACTGACGATAATTTGCGGGTATTCTCAGGCCGCGACTCCGCCGGTGTGCGTGGCATCAAGTTGGCGAAGGACGATGAAGTCATCAGCCTTTCTGTGCTGCGCCACGTGGAAGCCACACCCGATGAGCGGGCCGCTTATTTGAAATATACCGCTGCACAGCGCCGCAATGGCGAAGACGATGCGGTGGAAACGCCTGCGGATACTGAGGAGACGGTGGCTGATATCGCGCTTTCTGAAGCCCGGATCAGGGAGCTTGGTGACGGCGAGGAAATTCTTCTCACCGTTACCAATGCGGGCTTTGGTAAGCGATCCTCCGCCTATGAATACCGTGTTACTGGCCGGGGCGGGCAGGGCATTGCCAACATCACTCTGAGTGCCAAACGCAACGGCACTGCGGTTGCCGCCAGCTTCCAGGTGCGTGAGGGTGATGATGTGATGCTGGTAACTGATGGCGGGCGGCTCATTCGCGTGCCGGTTGACCAGGTGCGCATCACTGGCCGCTCAGTGATGGGGGTTACGCTATTTCGCCTTGATGATGACGAGCATGTTACCAGCGTGTTTCCGGTGTTGGAGCAGGAACCAGAGGCCGGGCAAGACCAGGAGGCGGGAGATGTCTAAACCACGCATCGGCCTTTACCCCGGCACGTTTGACCCGATCACCAACGGCCATCTGGACATCATCTGCCGTGCCGCACGGTTGGTTGATAAATTGGTGGTGGGGGTGGCGATGAACGCCGGGAAGGGGCCGATCTTCCCGATCGAGGAGCGTGCTGAGTTGGTGCGCGCTGAGGTTGAAATCATCGCTAAAAAAACCGGTACGTTGATTGAAGTGCAGCCGTTTGAAGCGCTGCTGATTTCGTTTGCCCAGCAGGTTGGGGCTAGCATGATCATCCGTGGTCTTCGCGCTGTCTCAGATTTTGATTACGAATTTCAGATGGCTGGCATGAATTATCGTCTGGAACCCGGAATCGAGACAGTGTTCCTGATGGCCAGTGAGCATCATCAGTTCATCTCATCGCGATTCGTGAAAGATATCGCCATGTTTGGCGGCGATATTTCATCCTTCGTGCCGCCGCTCACGCACGAACGCACTCTGGCCCGCCTGCTAAAGAAATAAGGAGACCAACCATGCTTAAACGCCGCACCCTTATCAGCACCGCCGCTGCAACCCCTTTCATCACGGAAGCCCTCATGACCGACACCGCCCAAGCCGCCGACCTTTCCAACACTGTGCTGATGCAGCTCAAATACGGCACAGTGACCATTCAGCTCCGGCCCGACCTGGCGCCGAAGGCCGCCGCGCAGATTAAAACCCTCACCGCGCAGGGTTTTTATGATGGCTGCCAGTTTTTCCGCGTTATCGCCGGTTTCATGGCCCAGACGGGTGACCGTACCAACACCGGCACGCAAGGCTCATCATTGCATGATTTACCGGCTGAATTCACCAGCGATGCCAGCTTCCTCACCGGTGCCGTGGGTATGGCCCGCACGCAGGACCCGAACTCCGCCAACAGCCAATTTTTCATCTGCTTTGCCCCAGCCACCTTCCTGGACGGCCAATACACCATCGTCGGCCAGGTCACGGCGGGCATGGATGCTGTGCAGCAGATTAAAAAAGGCGACCCGCAAAGTGGCCGCGTGATTGACCCAGATAGCATCATTAAAATGACCATGGCAGGATAAGCGCCAGCACCTATTGACGAAACGGGGATAATTCTATTTGTCACCCCCAGGAGAGCCTGTAGCTCAGTGGTAGAGCATTCGACTTTTAATCGAATGGCCGTGGGTTCGACCCCCACCGGGCTCACCAATATTTTTAGTCGTTGAGACTGTAAAATGCCCGCATCAGCGGGCATTTTTGTAACCGGTATGCTAAACCAGCTAAAACATCAGGCGGAAACTCCCATGGACCTTATCAGCTTCCAATCCCCCCGCATTATTGAAATCGGCGCCGGCACAGTTGCCAAAGCAGCTGCCCTGCTGGCCAGGCTGGGCTTGTCCTACCCGTTGATTGTGTCTGACCCATTCATGGTATCCTCTGGAATGATCAACCGCCTGACCGGCCCGCTTACCGAGGCTGGCGTTACGTTTGGTATTTTCAGCGACACAATTCCTGAGCCAACTGATGTAATTATTGATACCGGTGTGGCCCGCATGGCAGAGGCAAAATATGACTGTTTGATCGCCTTTGGTGGCGGCTCACCGATGGATACCGCCAAAGCCATGACGATTCTGGCAGCCGGCGGCGGCAAAATGCGTGACTACAAGGTTCCCGCCGCGGCGGATGTGGCGGCACTGCCCCTGATAGCCATTCCCACCACCGCAGGAACGGGGAGTGAGTGCACCCGCTTTACCATTATCACCGACCATGAGCGTGACGAAAAAATGCTGATCGCGGGTTTGGGTGCGCTGCCGCTGGCCGCCATCGTGGATTATGAGCTTACGTTCTCGGTGCCGCCGCGCATCACCGCTGACACCGGGGTTGATAGCTTTACCCATGCTTTGGAGGCTTTTGTCTCACGCCGGGCCACACCGTTTTCCGACGCGCTGGCCATCTCGGCCATGTGCCTGATCGGTGCCAATTTGCGCAAAGCCTTCCATGAGCCAAACAACGCTGAGGCCCGCGCCGCCATGATGCTGGGCGCCACCCAAGCCGGGCTGGCATTTTCAAACGCGTCGGTCGCGCTGGTGCATGGCATGTCTCGCCCCATTGGTGCGCATTTCCATGTGCCGCATGGGCTCTCCAATGCCATGTTGCTTCCTGCTGTCACCCGCTTCTCGTTGAATGATGCGTTGCCGCGCTACGCTGAGGCATCACGCCTTGCTGGTTTTGCAACAGCTGATGATGCTGACCAGCTGGCGGGTGCCAAGTTGGTCAATGGGTTGGATGAGTTGAATGCCGAATTAGGCGTTCCCACACCTGGTAATTTCGGCATCAGCGCGGCTGCCTGGCACGCCAAAAAATCCCTGATGGCCGAGCAAGCCCTGGCCTCTGGCAGCCCCGGCAACAACCCGCGCATTCCCACCCATGCCGAGATCGTCGCACTGTATGATATTGTATATGGCTAACAGCTAAGTCTCAAACAGCAGTCTCAGAGCTACCAGGAACAATACCAGGGCCAGCACGGGCCGCAGCAGGCCATCAGGGATAAATTGAGTGGACATGCTGCCAATAATGATGCCGGGGATTGACCCGCACAGCAGTGCTATCAGGATGGCAAAATTCACGCCGCCAAGCCACCAATGGCCGATGCCCGCAACCAGGGTAAGTGGCACGGCGTGCGCAATATCGGCGGCGATGATTTTAGCGGTGCTCAGCCGCGGGTAGAGAAACATCAGCGCGGTCGTGCCCAAAGCCCCGGCACCCACTGAGGAAATTGAAACAAGCACGCCGATGATGATGCCGGTGATGATGGTAAGCACGAGAGAGGAATGCTGGCCAAAATCCGGATTCCGGCGAATCGCGAGCGCCAGAATTTGCTTTTTAAATACCAAAGTGGCGGCGGTGATGATCAGTGCGGCACCAAGCACCAGCGAGATCAGCCGGGCAGCGCTTGTGCCAGTATCACCGCAATACCCCATGGCCAGAATGGTCAAAATAGTGGCCGGCATACTGCCAGTTGCCAGCCGACCAACAATCCGCCAGTCAATTCTGCGGTTAAAACCATTAACCCCGGTGCCCACTGATTTGGTGATCGCGGCATATAGCAGGTCAGTACCCACGGCGGTGGCGGGCTGAATACCAAGAACCAGGATGAGCAGCGGGGTCATGAGCGACCCACCACCCACGCCGGTCAGGCCAACCAATAATCCCACACAAAGGCCGGAAACGACATAAAGCGGGTTGATGACCCCCAGTAAATGCATGGTGCTGCTCCTTCTGCCGGCCGCCACCGTGTTGCACCGGCACGCGGCCAAACGGCCAACGGACAATTAGGCTCTGACGGATAACTGTTTTCACATAGAAGTGATGCTGCTTTGCGGTAAAGCCTTTTAACTAAGCCCACGCCTCAAACCGCACCATACGGCGCAGCACAACATAGCATCAGGGCAGAGACAACCTTTATAAAACCCGATAGTGCTAGCCGTCTAACCTTAAAAAAGGCTGAATGATGCGGGCGGTAGTTTTTGATCTGGATGGAACTTTAATTGATTCGCTGCCGGATATTGCGGCGGCGGCCAATTATGTGCTGGCGGGCCGAGGCTTGCCCCCGCTGCCAGCAGAGCAGGTGCGGTTCATGATCGGTGACGGTGCTCGAGTGCTGGTTGACCGGGCTTTTGCCGCCCATAATGAAACCGCTGGCGAACCTGAGTATCATCAGTTCGAGGCATGGTACACGGCTCATGCTTCTGACCTTACGGTGGCTTACCCTGGCATTGCCGAAACTTTGCAGCATTTGCACGCGGCGGGCCACAAACTGGCGGTGTGCACCAACAAGCCAAAGGACGCCACGCGGGAGATATTGTCAGCCCTGAAGCTGAAGCATTATTTCAGCGCTGTGATTGGCGGCAATTCCACCCCCTACCGCAAACCAGACCCCCGCCACTTAGCCGCCACGCTGGCCGCCTTGGGCGAGGATGATGCGGTAATGATCGGTGACCATCATAACGACATCGCCGCCGCCGCCGGGCTTGGAATCCCTGCGATATTCGCAGCCTGGGGCTACGGCCACACCGACCACAAGCCGGTGGCACAAACCGCTTTTGAAATTCCAGCGCTGGTGGAGGGGTTGGTGGGGTGATGGGTGGTGGGGCGTTTTTTTTGTGTTTAACAGTCCGCTTACGCCATTAGAAATAAGAATAGCTGTGTTTGGATTATAGTGAGGTTGGGCCTGGAGGGGAACAGCCGGTTTCAGGTATCAAGTTCGGAAAAGCGGTCATTGCCGAGGCAACCCAGAATTCGTAGAATGGGTAAGCGTAGCGTTACCCATCAATCAGGATACGGCACGAAAGCGATGGGTAGCGCTACGCTTATCCATCCTACGCTTGCTACTGCCATTGGCAACCATCGGTCGCCGCCTTGGCCATGCGCGAGTTGCAGCAAGTCACGGGTGAAGCGTAAGCGGTGCCCAGCGAACATTCAGCGAGCTTCAATGACTTATCCACTTCTAAGTGCAGCCAACCCGCTTTGAGAAGTTCGCGACAAAGACCGCAGCCGCATGGGGCCAGTGAAAATCTGCCCTGGGAATCGAACTGGAGAACACAAATGTCGAATCAAAAATATTCAGCCTTCCAACCTGCCAAACCCTACTTTGACCTGGTCCGGGGCGCTCTGGGCGACCTTGTCGATGGTGAGCACTTTTTTGACATCGTCACCGAGGACACCATCTACGAGGTTCTCTACGATCTGGGCTGGCCTCGTGTCATCCAAGGGCGAACCGACTTGATGGCGGCGTTCAGGGGTTATGTCGACCACATCGCGCTTCAATCCGCTGACAATTTGATTACCCATAAGACGGACGATGGCTGTGTCATCGAATACGAGGTTAATGGAACCATCCTTTCCACAGGTGCGAAATACAACAACCGGTTCTGCTCCATCATCAAGATCGAAAACCGAAAGATTGTCCACTGGAGGGACTACATGGACTGAGGTGGCCCCCGGAAACTGGACAGGTAGCTTAGATAGAATCCTGCCCCTAAACTGGCGTTGAGCCAAGG
>JAQNCT010000086.1 GCA_029077825.1 Acidocella sp.
AACACTAAGGCACCGCCGCCAAAACCAAGGCCGTTGGTTGTTGCCATCCAGTCACCAAGCGCGGTACCCAAAGTTTGTGAAAATAAAATTGTAACCCAATAAAAAACCTCAGCCCGCGGTGTTGCTACTGTGTTGACTGACACGCTGCCCTCAACCCAGCGCCAGATGGCGAGCGAGCTAGCCAGCAACAATACCAGAATTGTTGTTCCGCCAGCATAACCAATGCCCAGTGAACGATCGGCAAAATCAGCCATGGTTGTACCCACTGTGGTTGTTGCCACAACCGTTATCCAATACAAATAGGGCTGAAAATGCGTTGCACGAATTTGCATAATTACCGCAACAACAAACACCCCCATAAAAATCACTGTTCCCACCGCGTAGCCAAGATGCATCGACATGGAGACAGCATCGCCGCCGGTCTCACCAAGGGTCGTTGCTAAAATTTTAATAATCCAAAAGCCAAGTAAAACTTCTGGCACTTTACTAATGCCTTGGGTAATCATTTGTTTCATTTCAATGCTCTCTAGCTAAAAAATGCCCGCCTCAGGTGTCATAAGGCGGGCTGGCAGGGGTTGTTTGGCGGGCCTCAGTCAGCGTTTGGGCCAACGGCGCTATTTTCCAGCACCGCGCCGCTTGCGGCATCAACACCAACCTCATGCGTGCCGGCTGCGTCCTTAATGTCAAAAGAATACCGCAGTCCGCTACCGCCTGGCTCTTTTTCAAGCTCTTTGTCTTCCACTGTGCCGGGCTGGGCCTTCAAAGCGGTTGCCTGGGCTGCCTGAAGCGTGATCTTGGCATCAGGTGCTAAAGCCTCGCCGGTGTAGGCCAGAGCCGGACCGGTGAATGCCGCAAAAATCGCTACCGCGCTAAGTGTACGGATAGGAAGTGAGAGTTTCATTTTTTGTCTCCTAAAACTGTGAAACCAAAGTGCCGGGTTTAATGCCGCGCACTTGGGGTTTTCTAGCAGGGCAAACTTAGGAGAGACTTAGGTTAATGGGGTGGGGATGGTAACACGTGCCTGCACGCCGTTTACATCATCGGCGCGGTTGGTAACTTCAAGGCCAAAGCCATGGCGATCAGCTATCCGGCGGGCAATGGCAAGGCCAAGGCCAGACCCCTCCGCAGCCTGTGGCGCGGCGCGGTAGAACCGCTCGAACAGAAATTCTTCCACACCTGCCGGCAAGCCTGGGCCGGTATCTAAAATCTCAGCTAAAAAACCACCATCAGTGGGGCAAAGCGTTATATCTACCACGCCACCAGCTTGTGTGTAGGTAAGCGCATTCTCGATCAGATTGGCAAACAACGTACGAATTTCCTCAGCAACGCCAAAAATCATCGCAGGCTGGGTAACGCTCGCGCCAAGGTCAATTTCTTTACGGCTGGCCAGCGGGGTCTGGTCAGCGACGCAATCAAGCAGCAACGCAGCGGCATCAAACCTGGCACGGCGCGGCAGCGCGAGTTCATCTAACTGAGCCAGCTGCAACAGCTGGTGCACCAGCGCTGCTGCCCGCCGCCCGCCTGCTGCCAGCGCCTCAAGCCGCAGGCGTTGGTTCGCACTGGGTTTATCAGCTCTTAAATTTTCGATCTCGATCAGCATGGCGGTGAGCGGTGTCCGCAGCGTATGCGCGGCATCAGCCAAAAAGCGCTTTTGCGCGGCCAGAGCCGCATTCAGCCGGAAAATCAGCCCGTTCATTGCCGTAACCAACGGTTTTAACTCAGCTGGCACCGCACTAAGGGGCAGTGGATCCGTAGCTTGGGTGCCGCGTGTGGCAAGGTCGTTTGCCAGGTGGTCAAGCCGGCGCAACGTGCGATGCAGCGCCAAACCTACCACCAGCCACGAGAGAGGTATTAACAGCAACACTGGCAGTGTTGCCCCCATCGCTGCATTGCTGGCGATTTCGTCGCGCACTGTAATGCGCTGTGCCACTTGCACCGAACGGTTACTGCCGCGAAGCGTGTAAACCCGCCATGCCTCACCGCTTGCCCGTACCACGGCAAAACCTGAACTTGGCTGCAGTGGAATCTGCGCGCTGGGCAATGATTGATGCACGTCATGCCCACTCGCATCCCAGATTGTAACAGCAAAACTATCCTCCGGGTCCTCGTCGGGGGCAGCGGGCGCGTTGGCAACAGCAAGTCCTGGTCCCGCATTCAGCGCAATTTGGCGGAGCTGGCTGTCAAGAAACACCGCCGTTTCGCTCTCACTATAGACATAGGCCGCACTGGCAGTGATGAAACCCATGATTGCCAGCAGTGCGGTGATCCAGACCAATGCAGTCCGGCGCAATGATGGGGCGTTAGTCATTTTGGTACCATCCAGCCGGCGGCGCGGACATTAAGGATAACGCCTTTGCCGAACTTGCGCCGGATGGCATGGATCAGCACTTCCACCGCATTGCTCTCAACTTCCTCGCCCCAGCCATAAATACGCTCCTCAATTTGCGCGCGTGATAATATTTGCCCTGGCCGGTCCATCAGCGCGTGCAGCAGCGCATATTCACGTGTCGGCAACACCTCGGTCCGCCCATTATAACTAAATTCATGTGTCCCGGTATCAAGCTCAGCTGCGTTGGTGCTCAGCCGCAACGTTGCCCGCCCAGCCCGGCGGCGGACCAACACCCGCATACGCGCCAGCAATTCGGGCATTTCGAACGGCTTTACCAGATAATCATCGGCGCCAAGATCCAACCCTGCCACCCGGCTCTCAAGCGCATCGCGCGCGGTGATGATGAGCACCGGCGTTTCAACACCCTGCTTACGGGCGGCCTTCAGCACAGCCATGCCGTCAATGCCGGGAAGCCCAAGATCAAGCAGCGCAACCGCATAACCAACATCGCGGAGCGCTTCTTGTGCGGTCAAACCGTCGCGCACCCAGTCAACTGACATGCCAGCAATGCTCAGCGCCGCGATGAGGCCATTTCCAATCAGATTGTCATCTTCAATCAGCAGAACACGCATAGGCCAAGCATTGCGGCACAGACCCCCATTGGGCAAGGGAGCAAGCCATGGCAAAACACATGGTCATATTGAAACGCACAGGCTTACCACCCATCAACGCTTCGGTAACGCCCTACTGTTTCTGATGATTGTCGGCGAAATTTCGATGCAGCGTCTCAATCGTGAGCACTACAATGGCGTTAAGCCCACAATTATGTTTCAGGCTATGGTTTGCATAAATGCATCAACTGCATTTTGACCAACCACATTGGTGGCAGTTCAAGCAGGCGCCGTCTTTGGTAACACCGGGCTGGGCGCATTGCGGGCAGAGCATGCCTAACGTACCGGCAGGCACGGCCAAGTCAGCGGTGTGGGAATGTGTCGGTGCATCTGGCGGTTGTATAAAGCCAATTTCCATCATGTGCTGCTCTATAATACCACCGATAGCAGCAATAAGTGAGGGCACGTAGCGCCCGCCGCTCCATTGCCCGCCGCGCGGGTCAAAAATGCTTTTAAGCTCCTCAGCCACAAATCTCACATCACCACCGCGGCGGAACACCGCTGAGATCATCCGGGTGAGTGCTACCACCCAACTGAAATGCTCCATATTGGCCGATGAAATGAAGACCTCGAACGGGCGCTGGCACCCGGCTTCCTCGATGTCGTTGATGGTGATGTACATGGCGTGCTCGTTATCCAGCCAGCGCAGTTTATAGGTGGTACCAGTGAGTTTGGGCGGACGCGGGATCGGTGAGTGGTTGGGTTGCACCGGCACGGCTGCCGCGGCTGCCACCGCTTCGGCGGCGTTGGCGGGTTCCGGCGTGATGGAGAGGATGGAGCCGGTAATGGCGTTGGGCCGGTAGGTGGTGCAGCCTTTGCAGCCCTGGCGGTAGGCCTCGCGATACACCTCGCGGAATGCCTCGAAAGGAATATCCTCCGGCACGTTCACGGTTTTGGAAATGGCGCTGTCGACGTGCCGCTGCAGGGCTGCCTGCATGCGAATATGATCGAGCGGCGATAGATTTTGTGCTGTGACGAAATAGTCCGGCAGCACGGCCTCCTTACCAAACTTGCTGCGGTACAAACGCACCGCGTAATCCTCGACCAGCTCTTCGCGCTTTGAACCATCGGGTTCGGTGACCTTGCGGGTGAAGCTATGGGCGAACACCGGTTCAATGCCGGAAGATACATTATCAGCCAGCAGCGAGATGGTGCCGGTGGGGGCAATGGAGGTCAGCAGCGCGTTGCGGATGCCATGCTCGGCGATCAGCGCACGCACATCAGCATCGAGTTCACGGACAGTCTCGCCGGCGAGATAGGCTTTGCGCTCGAACAGCGGAAACGGCGATTTTTCGGCGGCGAGATTCGATGAGGCGATATAGGCGGCGCGATTCACCTCGCGCGCCCAGCGTTCCGCCATCTCGGCTGCCGGCTCCGAGCCATAGCGCAGCCCCACCATCATCAGCGCGTCGGCCAAGCCGGTCAGCCCCAGGCCGATGCGGCGCTTGGCCATGGCTTCCTGGTGCTGCGCCTCCAGCGGGAAGCCCGAGGCATCGATGGTATTGTCCATCATGCGCACCGCGATGGCGACAAGCTCAATCAGTTCGGCTTCATCGAGGTGAGCTTGCGGAGTGAAAGGGTCACGCACCAGGGTCGCCAGATTGATCGAGCCCAGCAAGCAGGCGCCATAAGGGGGCAGGGGCTGCTCGGCGCAGGGGTTGGTGGAGTGGATGGTCTCGCAATAATGTAAATTATTGCGGTTGTTGATGCGGTCGATGAACAGCACGCCTGGTTCGGCGTAGTCGTAAGTGGCGCGCATCACGCTGTCCCATAGGGCGCGGGCGCGTAAGCTGCGGTAGGTGATGCCGTTAAATACCAAATTCCATTCGGCGTCGGCTTCAACGGCGGCCATGAAGGCGTCGGTGATCAGGACCGAAAGGTTGAAGTTACGCAGCCGTCCCGGTTCGCGCTTGGCGGCGATAAAGGCTTCGATATCTGGGTGGTCGCAGCGCATGGTCGCCATCATCGCGCCGCGCCGGGCACCGGCGGACATGATGGTACGGCACATCGAGTCCCACACATCCATGAAGGACAGTGGGCCAGAAGCGTCAGCACTTACCCCTTTAACCGCAGCACCTTTGGGCCGCAGGGTTGAGAAATCATACCCAATGCCGCCGCCTTGCTGCATAGTAAGAGCGGCTTCGCGCAGATGTTTGAAAATGCTGCCGAGGTCGTCCTCGATATCGCCCATCACAAAGCAGTTAAACAAAGTCACGCGCCGTTCGGTGCCAGCGCCAGCAATGATGCGCCCAGCGGGAAGGAATTTGAAATCCTCCAGGGCAGCATAGAACCGGCTTTCCCATAAGGCTGGTTCCGACTCGACAGCCGCCAGAGCCTTGGCGATCCGCGCCCAGGTGTCCTCAATGGTGAGGTCAACGGGCGTGCCGTCGGCCTGCCTCAGCCGGTATTTGTCGGCCCAGATTTGCCGTGAAATCGAGGCAATCCGCTCGTGAGCGGCGGGTTTCGAGCGGTCGGCAATCATGTCCATCGTGCTTATCCTGTCGTTTCGCTTGGCCGGGAGGCAACGATTGTCACTGCATCGTTGATGCGCGTCAATTACAATAAGTGAGGTGGTCCCCGAAGCTTGGACAGGAACTGGCTGGTGTTAAGATAGAATCCCGCCGGTTGATAATGCCTGGCTATGCGGCCAGGAGCTTGATGTTGGACGGTAT
>JAQNCT010000087.1 GCA_029077825.1 Acidocella sp.
CCTTGCCACGCTTTTTTCTGGAATTCATCATCGGCATCACCACCATGCGGCTGGTGCCGCTGAATGCTGATGTCATGCCCAACCGGCATTTGGCCATTTTTGCCACCCTGGCGGTGGTGTTCCTGGCCTGTTTCCGGCTGGATATCCTGGTCATCACCGCTCTGTGGCTGCTGCTGGCCGCATTGATGATGCGTGCAGACGCTGGCCAGCCCCCGGTTGTCAGCAAGCCCGGCTTCCTGCTCTTCCTTGGGCGCATTTCTTATTCATTCTACATGAGCTTTGGCACGGCAGAGCTGCTGCTCGCCCAGTTCTACCGCCACCAGGGCTGGAATGCCGCTTATGGCAAGCTCATCTACATATCTGCCATGTGCCTCATCACGCTCGCCCTGGCGGTGGCACTGCATGTGCTGGTGGAAACCCCGGCCCGCAAATGGGCAGACAGCAAGCTCACACCGCCGGGTCTGGCACAGGCTGGCCAGCCACGGTAAGCAGGCACCACAAAATCACTTCCAAAGGTATAATATGCGCCTTAGCCAGTCTCTCATCCCCACCTTGAAGGAAACCCCGGCGGAGGCCCAAATCGCCTCGCACCGGCTCATGCTGCGGGCCGGGCTGGTACGGCAGATGAGCTCTGGCATCTATGCCTGGCTGCCGGCGGGCTTGCGCGTTCTTGCCCGCATTGAACAAATCGTGCGCGAGGAACAAAACGCCGCCGGCGCGCAGGAACTCCTCATGCCCACCATCCAAAGCGCTGATTTATGGCGCGAGAGTGGGCGCTACGATGCCTACGGCAAGGAAATGCTGCGCATCACAGACCGCCATGACCGCGAGTTGCTCTTCGGCCCCACGAACGAGGAAATGATCACCGCCATCCTGCGGGACACCACCAAAAGCTACCGCGACCTGCCGCAAATCCCCTACCACATCCAGTGGAAATTCCGAGACGAGGTGCGCCCCCGCTTTGGCGTGCTGCGCGGCCGCGAATTCCTCATGAAAGACGCTTACAGCTTCGATCTTGATTACGAATCCGCCCTGCTCAGCTACAAAAAAATGATGCTGGCCTACATGCGCACCTTCCAGCGCATCGGCATCACCGCCATCCCCATGCGCGCTGACACCGGCCAGATCGGCGGTGATTTGAGCCATGAATTCCACATCCTCGCCCCCACCGGCGAAAGTGGCGTTTTTTATGACGCTGATTTTAAAGCCGGCAACGCACTCAGCGTTAAATATGATGAAGCCGCACTCAATCAGTTTTATCAATCAGTCACCACCAAATACGCCGCCACCGATGAAAAGCACGACACTGAAATCTGGGCCACCATCCCCGATGCCCGCAAGCGCGAAGGGCGCGGCATTGAAGTGGGACAAATTTTCTATTTCGGCAAAAAATATTCCGAATCCATGAATTACAGCGTCATCGGCCCGGATGGCGGCAAAATCTTCCCCGAAATGGGCAGCTACGGCATCGGCGTCTCGCGCCTGGTTGGCGCCATCATTGAAGCACAGCACGATGATGCGGGCATCATCTGGCCAGATGCCATCGCCCCGTTCCGCACCGCCATTTTGAATTTGCGCCAGGGCGATGGCGCGTGCGATGCAATTTGTGAAAGCCTGCACGCTGAATTTGGCGATGACTGCCTGTACGATAACCGCGAGGAGCGCGCAGGTGCCAAATTCGCCGAGGCTGATTTAATGGGCCACCCCTGGCAGATCATCGTCGGCCCCCGCGGTGCCGCCAAGGGCGAGGTGGAATTAAAACGCCGCGCCAGCGCAGAGCGCTTTGAACTGCCCGTGGCCCAGGCTGTTGCCATGGTGCGCGGCTGATGTTCGGCGCGTTTGAGCGTAAGGTGGCGGCGCGTTATTTGCGCGCCCGCCGGGGGGAGCGTTTCGTCTCGGTCATCGCCATTTTCTCGCTCATCGGCATCGCACTCGGCGTTGCCACCCTCATCATCGTGATGAGCGTGATGAACGGCTTCCGCCAGGAACTGCTCTCACAAATTCTGGGCCTCAATGGTGATGTGGGGGTCTACGCCGCCGGCCAGCCTTTACAGAATTACGATGCTTTGTCCGCCAACATTCAAAAAATCAAAGGTGTCACGGCAGCCTTTCCCATTGTGCAGGGTGAGGTGTTGATGTCCGGCCCGCAAGGTGGTGCGGTCGGCGGCATTGCGCGCGGCATAACACCGCAAGGGCTCTCACAATTACCAACGGTTGCAAATCACATCGTGGCGGGCAGCCTGGCTAATCTGTCAGGCGGCAGCGTCATCGCGGTGGGCAGCGGCCTTGCCAATCAGTTCGGGCTCAATGTGGGCTCAACCATCCAGCTAATATTGCCGCAGGGCAAAGCCACCATCATCGGCACCATTCCCAGCATCCAAAGTTTCACAGTGGTGGCCATATTCTCAACCGGCATGCAGCAATATGACACAAGTTTCGTGTTCATCCCCCTCAGTGCCGCGCAAACTCTGTTCCAGCAGCCCAACGCCGCCACCCAAATTCAGGTCTACGTAACCGACCCCGACCATGATGACGCCATCAAATCCGCCATCTCCTCCATCGCCAGCCAAAGCCCGGTCAATGTGGTGGATTGGCGCGCAAACAACGACAGTTTTCTCGCCGCTGTCACGGTGGAAGGTAATGTCATGTTCCTCATCCTCACGCTCATCATTCTGGTCGCCGCCTTCAATGTCATCTCCTCCCTCATCATGATGGTGAAGGACAAAGCCCGGGACATCGCCATTTTGCGCACCATGGGGGCAAGCTCCGGCGCCATATTGCGCATCTTCCTCATGTGCGGTGCATCGGTTGGCGTGCTGGGCACCTTCATCGGCTTTGCCCTTGGCACGGTGTTTTGCATTTACATTGAAAATATCAGGCAATTCGTCCAACATCTGTTGGGCGTCAAATTGTTTGACCCCACCGTCTATTACCTGGAACAGCTCCCCGCCCAGCTCAACTGGCACCAGGTTATAGAAGTCATCATCATGTCCTGCGCGCTCTCGCTTCTGGCCACACTCTACCCCAGCTGGCGCGCCGCGCGGATCGACCCGATAGAGGCATTACGCCGTGAGTGAATTTCTTCTCCAGCTGTCTGACATTGAGCGCACCTATAAAAGCGAGGGTGAATCCCTCACGGTGTTGAAAGGCGCTTCGCTAAATCTGCGCGCCGGCGAAATCGTCGCCCTCGTCGCACCATCCGGCTCGGGCAAATCCACCTTGCTGCACCTGGCCGGACTTCTGGAAAAACCCGATGCCGGTGCCGTCATCATCAACAGCACCGATGTGGGTGGCTTGAGTGATTCCGCGCGCACCCAAATCAGGCTGCACAAAATCGGCATTGTGTACCAGTTCCATCATTTGCTGCCTGAATTCAGCGCGCTTGAAAATGTGGTCCTCCCGCAGATGATCGCAGGCAAACCAAAACAGCAGGCTGAAATACGCGCCATGGAACTGCTCACCAAACTGGGCCTGGCCGCCCGGGCAGGCCACTTGCCTGGCAAGCTCTCCGGCGGTGAACAGCAGCGCGTTGCCATTGCGCGGGCACTCGCCAACGCGCCCAGCCTGCTCCTGGCTGATGAGCCAACCGGCAATCTCGATGTCGCAACCGCTGAAATCGTGTTCAATGAATTGCTGCGCATTGTGCGCTCAGAAAATGTCGCGGCCCTCATCGCCACCCACAACCCAGATCTCGCCGCCCGAATGGACCGCCAACTCGCCCTCTCAGGCGGCAAGCTGGTGGCCATCGCCTAGATTTAGCTTCAGCTTTTTTCCACAAGTTTAGCCGGCACATCCATGCCAAGGCTGCGCAACGCCGCCGCCGCCCCTGGGTGAAACCCCATCTGCCCGGGGGCAGGCTGCATATGCGGGTTTAGCAAATGCACAGCGGGGACAATGCGTGAAAGGTCGCGCTGGTTGCGCATGCCGGCCAGGGTAATGGCATTGGCCAGGCTGTCTGGCAGGTGTGCCGCCCCAATGGCAAAATTCTCAGTCCCCACGCTGGCTATGGCGGTACTTTGGCGCGCGAATGTGCCCGCTGGAATCAGCATGGCGCTAATGCCGGGTATGGCGCGCGCCACTTGCGCCATTTCAGCCTCCGTAAAACCCAAAATCCCCAAACGCTCGGTCTTGGCCAGGGTTTGAATGGCAGGCAAAGGTGGTGCCCCAATAAACGCGCAGGCAGTCAGCTTGCCCGCTTTCATGTCATCTAGTTGCGGCCCGTAATCCCCGGTGGCCAGGGTTGAAGGCTTAATGCCAATGCTCGCCAGAATACCCGGCACCACGGCAGCCCCGCTGCTCCCCATCGGGCCAATGCCCACCGGCTGGCCGGAAAGCCCGGCCAGCGTGGTAATGCCACCGCTACCCATGGTGACTATTTGCAGAATAGAGGGAAAAATCGGAAACAACGCCCTGAACCCGCTAAACTTCACACCAGCGGTCCAACTGCCAGAACCCGTGCGCGCCTGGTCCGCCACGGTCACGGTGGTCATGCCCAGCTGGGCCGCGTTCTGTTCAATCAGCAATATATCAGCCGCCGCCCCGCCAGATGCCCTGTAGGCAATCGCAATGCCGCTGCTTTGCGCCGCCACCCGGCCCCAGGCGGCACCATAAATATCATAAACCCCGCCGGGGCGTCCCGTGGCCATCAAAACGGCGCTGGGCCAGGGCTCAGGGGTGGTTTGTGTTGCCAGCGCGCGGCCTGTGGGCACCAGCAAAGACGCAGCCAACACGGATCGCCTGGAAATATTCACAGACCCCTCCATAAATCATTCAAATTTTATCGCCGGAAAAGACGTCTTAAATATGGTCACGTCAAGGTGCGGCAGCGTTCCAGTGCTGCCATCAGGGCGGTGCGTATGCCCGGCTCCAGGGCGGAGTGCCCTGCATCCGGCACCATTGTCAGCCGCGCCGAAGGCCAGGCAGCCGCCAGCTCAAAGGCTGATTTTGCAGGACAAATCATATCATACCGCCCTTGCACAATATCAGCCTGAATATGTTTCAGGCTCTCCATGTGGGCCAGCAGCCCGCCTTGCGGCAGAAATAAATTGTGATCAAAATAATGCGCCTCAATCCGCGCCAGCCCAATGGCCGCACGGTCCTGCGCAAAGGCGCTCACCGCCTCAAAGCTTGGCAGCAAGGTGGAGCATGAACCCTCATAAAGGCTCCAGGCACGCGCCGCCGGGCCATGAATAGCGGGGTCAGGGTTCACCAGCCGGGTTAAATAGGCCTGCAGCAAGTCACCGCGTTCAGCCGCGGGCACAAAATTGGCAAAAGCCGCATGCGCATCCGGAAAAACCCGCGCCATGCCATACAAAAACCATTCCACTTCCTCAGCGCGGCCCAAAAATATGCCGCGCAGTACCGCCCCGCTCACCCGCTCGGCGTGCGCCTGCGCATAAGCCAGCGCCAAGGTAGACCCCCACGAGCCCCCAAACAGCAGCCAGCGCTCAATATTCAAAAATTTGCGCAGTGCTTCAATGTCTTCCACCAAATGCGGGGTGGTGTTGGCGGTAATACCGCCCAGCGGCTTAGAGCGCCCCGCCCCGCGCTGGTCAAAAATAATCACCCGCCACACGGCGGGGTCAAAAAACCGCCGGTGCACCGCCCCGGCCCCGGCCCCGGGTCCGCCGTGCAAAAACAAAACCGGCTTGCCACGCGGGTTGCC
>JAQNCT010000025.1 GCA_029077825.1 Acidocella sp.
TGTTACGTGTGAATAAAATGACACCGCGCGGCGGGTAATCGCACAGTAATTTGGCTTCATCATCACCCAATATAGGGCCAGCAATGCCGAGAATGACCGGAAGGCTCAAAACCCCACCACCGTGCAGGCGGCACCCTTGGTTGTTAAATCTGCGCAAAATGCCCGTGCGGCTTGCTGGTCGGCGAAACCGCCAACACGTAAGCGCCAGACGTTATTGCCGTTGACGATGGCGGGAATAAAAACTGGTGTTTTGCCCTTCAGAAGCGGTGGATATTTTGCCACCAGATGTGCCCACACCTGATGGGCACCAGCGGAATCAGCGGTGGCGGCCAGTTGCACTTGCGCCGGGCCTGTGGCTGCCGCGGGGGGTGTGGCAGCTATGGAGGCTGGCGGCGGTGATGGCGGCGGCGGCGCGGGGGTGGTTGGCGCGGCCACGGTTGGGGCGGCGGGCTGAAATGGCTGGATGTAAGGCTGTGGTGCCTCAGGGGCTAAAGTGGCTGGGCCGGCGCTGACGTTGCCGGACATGATGGGTTCGTTGGCGCCTGGAACCGTCAGCCCGCCAGGGTCCGCCGGGGCGACACGCAGCGGCACATCGGGGGCGGCGATTTCGGACGGCGGGCCAAAACCCATGCGCGGCCGCACACCACTCCATACCAGTGCTATGCCGATAATCACCACGGATATGCCACCGGCAGCCAGCACGATGCGGCGCATCGCCGGGTCAACGGATTGGCGTTTGCGGGCCTGATAGGAATATTCGGGAATATCCCGATCAGGGTCGGAATCGCGGCGCAATTATCGCATCTCCTCAACCGGCTGCACGCCCAAAACCGCCAGGCCTGAACGGATGACGATGGCGGTGGCACTCACCAGAGCGACTCGCGCCTTGGTTTCCACCGGGCGCTCAGCTTGCAAAAACCGCAACGCCGCATCGTCGCGCCCGGCATTCCACAGCGCATGAAAATCTCCTGCAAGCTCATACAGGAAAAACGCGACTCGGTGCGGCTCGCGCGCTTGCGCGGCGGTTTCCACAATGCGCGGCCAGGCAATGAGTTTGCGGATCAGGGCAAGTTCTTCGGGGGCTTGCAGGGACGATACATCAGCATCGGCAAGACCACTGACCTCACCAGCGGCACGCAGAACACTGCGGGCGCGAGCATGAGCGTATTGCACATAGAACACCGGGTTATCACGCGTTTGTGCCACCGCTGCGTTCAGATCAAACTCCATCTGCGCGTCAGATTTGCGCATCAGCATAATGAAGCGCACCGCATCGGGGCCAACTTCGTCAATCAAGTCGCGCAATTCCACAAAAGTGCCGGCGCGTTTGCTCATGCGCACGGGGGCACCATCCTTCATTACGCGGACTATCTGGCAGAGTACCACATCGAGGTTGGCGCTGGTGTTACCTGCCAAGGCTTTCACGGCGGCCTGCATACGTTTGACATAACCACCATGGTCAGCGCCCCACACATCAATCATCTGGGTGAAGCCACGCGCCATTTTGTCAGCGTGGTAGGCGATGTCATTGGCAAAATAGGTGTTGCTACCGTCTGATTTTTGTACCGGACGGTCAACATCATCACCAAATGCCGTAGCGCGGAATAAAGTTTGCTCGCGTGGTTCCCAATCCTCGGGGGTTTTGCCTTTTGGGGGTTCCAACACGCCTTGATAAATCAACCCGGCATTTTCCAAAATCGCCAGGCCGCGTGCCACGCCGCCTGCTTGTACCAGTGCGTCTTCAGAGGAAAATATATCGAAATAAACACGCAGCGCCGCCAGGTCTTCGCGGATCAGTTCCAGCATTTTTGCCACACCAAATTGCCGGGCGGTGGCAAGCCAGTCGGCTTCCGGCGCATCAATAAATTTTCCGCCATATTCGGCTGCGAATGCCTCACCGACAGGCTCCAGGTAAGCACCGCCATATTGCATGCCGCCTGCCACACTGCCTGCGTAAGCCTCAGCCTTTGCAGGCAGACCTAATGCCTGCAAATAGCGAAAATACACCACCCGGCCAAGCGCTAACACCTGCGCGCCGGCATCGTTGATGTAGTATTCCTTGGTGACATGATAGCCAGCTTTGGCGATAAGGTTGGCCAGCGCATCACCCACCACAGCCCCCCGGCAATGGCCCACGTGCAGCGGGCCGGTAGGGTTTGCGGAGACATATTCGACGTTGATTTTTTCAGCTTTATCAGCGCCCTGCCCGTAGGCTTCACCAGCGGTGAGCATCACCGGAATCTGACGCAATAAAAACTCGGCATCCAACGTGATATTCACAAACCCAGGCCCGGCTGGCTCAGCTTTTGCAATGCCCGTGCGGGGGGTGAGCGCCTGCGATAAAGCAGCGGCAATGTCACGCGGGTTTTTGCCAGCCGGCTTGGCAGCCACCAGAGCCGCATTGGTGGCCATGTCACCATGGGCAGCATCCCGGGTGGGGGTAACTTCGATTTTTGCGCATACCTCGGCAGGCAATTCAGGAAACAATATCAAAATTTCTTCGAGGACCCAGCGACGAAGCTCGGCAAACAAATTTTCAGTCATATTTCTTTTCCGTTATGATGGCACGGCTGGGTCAGTCAGCCGGGCATATTCTTCCATGGCAAACCGGTCGGTCATGCCGGCCACGTAATCGCGTACAATTTCGGCGGCTTGCGCAGTGTTGCCGCAGCCAGCCTGGTCCCGCCATTCATCGGGCAGCAAATCTGGGCGGTCCAGCAGCAGGCAGCCTAGTGCGTTTGTAACCAACTGGGCCTTGCGGCTCATGCGGTTGACCCGCCAATGGCGGTACATGCGGTCGAACAAAAATGCCTTCACCGCACGGCTGGCTGCGGCCATGACCGGTGAAAACCCGATGACCGGCGTTGGGCAGCCGCGAATCGCTTCGACATCAGCAGGGGCCAGAGTTGCCAAACGCTGTTGGCTTTCATTGATCACATCCTGGATCATTAAATTGATCACCCGGCGCGACATCTCATTGCGGATGCGCTTATCGTCACGGGTTAAAGCCCGCGCGGTGTGCAGCGCGTCACCGATGACAGGCAAATCCGCCAGATCATCGAGCTTGAACAAACCGGCGCGCAAGCCATCGTCAAGATCATGCGTGTTATAGGCAATATCATCGGCAAACGCCGCCACCTGCGCCTCGGCTGAGGGCTGGCGTTCCAGGTCAAGGTTATACTGCTGATTGAACGCGGCGATAAAGGCGGGCGGATTAGGCAGCGGGCCGTTATGCTTGGCCAACCCCTCCAGCATCTCCCAGGTTAGGTTTAGGCCATCAAACCCGGCGTATTTATGCTCCAACAATGTCACAACCCGTAGGCTTTGGGCGTTATGGTCAAAGCCGCCGAAATGTCGCAGCGCCTCGTTCAGCCCGGTTTCGCCGGCGTGGCCGAACGGCGGATGGCCTAGATCATGCGCCAGAGCTAGGGCTTCGGTTAAATCCTCATCAAGGCTCAAACGCCGGGCGATGGCACGGGCGACCTGTGCGACTTCCAGCGAATGGGTGAGCCTGGTGCGGTAAAAATCACCCTCACGGGTGACAAACACCTGAGTTTTGTATTGCAGCTTGCGGAACGCCGAGGCGTGCACCACCCGGTCACGGTCGCGCTGGAAAGGCGAGCGATCCAGGGCTTCCGGCTCAGCATGCAGCCGGCCGCGCGAGGTTTGGGGTTGAACAGCAAAGGGGGCCAATGTCATGGCGCTCAGTCCTACACAGCGCAGCCCTTCAATCCAAGGGCATCCCACGCTATATAGACCATATGAGCCAAACCTTTGAGACATTCCGCCTCTCTGACAACGCCGCCCGCCGGGTGGCCGAGATTTTAGCGGGTGACAGCCAGGCGCAGGCACTACGGGTTGAGGTTCTGGCCGGCGGTTGTTCGGGCTTTCAATATAAATTTGACCTGACCGCCGAGAAGCACCCCGATGATCTGGTGATTACGGTGGGTGGTGCCATGGTGTTCGTGGACCCAACCAGCCTGGATTTACTGGCCGGTGCCGAGTTGGACTACAAGGATTCTCTGATGGGGGCACATTTTGCCGTGCAAAACCCCAATGCCACATCATCCTGTGGCTGCGGTACTTCGTTCTCCATTGACTAAAATAACCACCTGGAACGTCAACTCGGTTCGGATCCGAGAATCGCATGTGGCGGATTTTCTGGTCCGCGAGCAGCCGGATTTATTGCTGTTGCAGGAAATTAAATGCGAGGAGCACCAGTTTCCTGCTCTCGCCTTTAGCGATCTTGGCTACAAATCGGTTGTGGTGGGCCAAAAATCATATAATGGCGTGGCGATTTTGCATAAAGCACCCGTGCATGTGACACATCGCAAACTGCCCGGCATGACCGAGGCGGATAGTCATTCGCGCTATATTGAGGTGAGTAGCGGCAATTTGATTGTTGGTAATTTATATCTGCCAAATGGCAATTCCAACGGCGATGAAGGCTATGCCTATAAGTTGGAATGGCTGGAAAATTTGCGTAAACACGCCAATGCAATGCTGGAGACGGATAAAAATTTCATCCTGGCAGGGGATTATAATGTCTGCCCGACCGATGCTGATTTTGCCCCCGGCGCCATTGCAAAAACTGACGCTTTGGTAAGGCCGCAGACCCGTGCTGCGTATAACGCGCTGATCTGGCTGGGGCTAACCGAAGCCGTGCGGGCTTTGCACCCCAATGATACGCTCTATACTTTCTGGGATTATCAGGCCGGGGCGTGGGACAGAAATTCTGGCTTGCGGATTGACCATGCTTTGCTCTCACCGCGCGTGGCCGAGCGGCTCAACAATGTTACCATTCACAAAGCTGAGCGCGAAAAAAACCAGCCTTCAGACCATGTGCCGGTAACCATTGAGCTGGCGAATTAGCGCGGCCAGCGCTTGTGCACCCAAAACCATTGTTCAGGGTGCTGGCGCACCCAGCCTTCCAGCAGATCGTTAATTTGTTTGGTAGTGATAACAACATCGGCTTCCCGGTCTTGGGTTTTGGCAATTTCGAGTTGTTGCACATAAATTTTAAAGTACGCGCCGTTTTGCCGCACCACCTGGGCTGCCACAACCGGAATGTTCAAGCGGCGCGCCAATGCGGCGGGGGCCGTGGTGGTCATTGCCGGGCGGTTAAAAAATAACACCGGAATGCCTTCATCTTGCTTTTGGTCAACCAGCATGCCGATGTGAAAATTTTTCTTTAGCAATACAACCGCTTGCCGGGCACCATTTGAACCTTTCGGCAAATAGCCGCCCTGCTGCAAGGGGGCGCGCAACTTATTTAACAGCGCATCAACATAAGGGTTGTTGGGGGCTCGGTAGAAATGATACTGCTGAAAGCCCACCCGGTGACCTGGCACAGTGCCCAGCTCCCAGTTGCCAAAATGCATCCCGATCATCAGCGCGCCGATGCCATCATCACGGATATGTTTTGCAAGATTGCCAGGGTCAATCACTTCAACGCGTAAGGGATCATCGATCAATTTGCCTAAATGTGGATATTCCGCTGTTGTGCGGCCAATATTATCCCACATCCCGTTGAGAATCGCGGCTCTGACCGCCTCACTAAGTTCCGGCATCGCCCGGCCAAGATTTTTCGTGGCAGTTTTGTGGGCTGAGGTAAGCGGCCCCAAAGTGCGCGCCAGTTTGCCGCCAGCCCATGAGGCAGTGTCCAACGGTAGCATGCGGAAAAATTGCATGAGTAGCCGCGCCGCCATTCCTTGCAGGCGGTATGATAAATCTTGTGTGTTCACGCGCGCGGGCCGCGCGCGAGGTCACTGATCACACCGTGCAAGGTGTTGAGTTCCTGGCTCGTCACTTCGCCGCGCTGGAAAAAATGTCGCAGATTGCGCACCATACCGGGACGTTTTTGTGGGTTTTTCAAAAACCCTGCCGCATCGCAAGCGCGGACCAAGTGACCCATGAAATTTTCAAGCTCGGCTTTGGTAGCCACCTGAGTTTCGTTGGTTTGTAAATTCTTCACCGGTGCGTCCTCATCACGCGCCACAAACCACTCATAGCCCATAATCATTACCGCTTGGGCGAGATTTAGTGACATGAAACCGGGGTTGAGATCATAGCGGATTAAACTATCGGCGCAGGCAATGTCATCATTATCCAGCCCGGCGCGTTCCGGGCCGAACAATATGCCGCTTGCAAGGCCGCGGGCACCTATGGCGTGCAATTCTGTTGCCGCGCCACGCGCGGTAAGTACTGGTTTGATGATGTGGCGTGGCCGGGGGCAAGTGGCGAAAACCCGGTGCAGGTCTTTTACCGCGTCATCTACGGTTGGGTGCACGCTTAGCTGATCCAGAATCCGGTGCGCGCCAGAGCTGGTAACCCAGGCACGCTCCTGGGGCCAACCATCACGCGGGGCGACCAGCCTTAAATGAAACAGCCCGCCATTGCCCATGGCGCGCGCCACCGCGCCGATATTCTCGGCGAGTTGCGGGCGCACCAGTATAACAACGGGCGAAGGTTCGATAGGCTGCAAATCTGCCCCGCCGTCACGGCCAGTCATTTTGTATCTCGCCGCCAAGTGGTGCCCGTTGGACCATCCTCCAATAATATACCCTCGGCTTCGAGGGATTTACGAATTTGGTCCGCATCGGCGAAGCGTTTTTCGGATCGCGCCAAACGCCGCGCCGCGATGGAGGCCTCAATTTTCACGGCATCAGCCCCGGCGTGGAACCATTCATCAGGCGTATTGTTGAACAAACCCAGCACGGCGCCGGCTGCCAATAAACCAGCGGCTCCATGGGCATCACCCGCCAAAGCGGCATCAGCCAAACCATGCAGCCCCGCAATGGCACCCGGCGTGTTCAAATCATCGCAAAGCGGCTCCAAAATACTGCCGGGAATAAGGCTGGCGGCAGTCACGCCAGGGTGTGCGGCAATTGCCCGGTAGAACCGGTCCAACTCACGTTTGGCTTCAAGTAATGCAGCGTCAGAATAATCCAGCGTCGAGCGATATTGTGAGCGGATGAGCAAAAATCGTACCGCCTCACCGGGGGCAACCGCCAGCACATCGCGCACGGTTTTGAAATTACCCAGTGACTTACTCATTTTTTCGCCATTTACCAGCAGCATGCGGTTATGAACCCAGACATTGGCGAAGGTTGACCCCGGAAAGGCGCAGCAAGACTGCGCGATCTCATTTTCATGATGTGGAAAAATTAGATCATCACCACCTCCATGAATATCAAATGACTCACCCAGATGCTTCCAACTCATGGCCGAACATTCAATATGCCAACCAGGCCGCCCCCGGCCCCACGGACTGTCCCAGCCGGGTAACGCTGAGGTTGAGGGTTTCCACAACACAAAATCACCGGGCTCACGCTTATAGGGTGCTACATCCACCCGGGCGCCAGCTATTAAATCCTCTGGAGAACGGCCAGAGAATTTCCCGTAATCAGCGTCAGAACTTACCGCGAACAGCACATGGCCCTGCGCCTCATAAGCGTGGCCGCCGGCGATCAGCCGTTCAATAATCATGATGATCTCGGCGATATGGCCGGTGGCGGTTGGCTCGATGTCGGGCGGCAACGCAAACAAGGCCGCCATGTCGTTATGGTAGTCATTGGTGGTGCGCGCGGTGATTTGCGCGATCGGCTCACCACTGGCAGCGGCGCGCGCGTTAATTTTATCGTCAATATCGGTGATATTGCGCACATAGGTCACGCGCGGATACCGCCGACGCAGCAGCCGGATGAGAATATCAAACACCACCACATTACGGGCATTGCCCAGGTGTGCGAGGTCATACACCGTAGGACCGCACAAATAAGCGCGGACATGCGCCGCATCAAGCGGGACAAACGCCGCCTTGCTACGGGTTCGGGTGTTATGGAGAGTCAATTTCGGCCAAGTGCTCATACCTATTTCTGGTTTAGGCTTTGACACAAATCAAGGCGGTGACTCTGCATCGCAGGGCATCCACCGTTGACGGCGATACGGAAGTTATGATATTTGTTAATGCAAATGCAAATCATTATCAATTAAACGGTATAAACGTTTAACAACTGTCTCCGATAAATTTTATGCCTGAATACCAATCGTTCCAAACAAATAAGACCGGAGATTTTGATGTTTGATACCGTTACCCACCCTGCCAGGCGCAACAACCTCGCCAGATTTATGGCCGTCGCCGGCCCTGGAATCGTGGTGATGCTGGCGGACACCGATGTGGGCAGCATCATCACCGCCGGGCAGTCCGGGGTTGCTTGGGGCTACAAACTGCTGCTGCTGCAATTTTTACTCATGCCGATTTTGTATGTTGTTCAAGAGCTTACGGTGAGGCTTGGCATCCACAGCGGCAAAGGCCATGGCGAGCTGATACGGGATCACTTCGGCAAAGCTTGGGCATGGCTTTCGGCCAGTGGATTAGCGGTTGCCACCACCGGCGCGATTCTAACCGAGTTTTCGGGGGTAGCTGGGGTTGGGGAGCTTTATGGGGTGCCGCGGGCGGTTAGCGTGGTCCTCTCGGCGGCATTTTTACTCGTCGTTGTCCTCACTGGCTCATACCGGCGGGTGGAGCGGGTAGCGATTGCACTCGGGCTGTTCGAACTGGCGTTTTTTGTGGTCGCCTATATGGCGCATCCCAGCACCAGCCAAATTCTAACGCAATCGATGCAGCTTCAACTTGGCAATTCCCAATATGTTTACTTGGTTTCCGCCAATATCGGCGCGGTCATTATGCCGTGGATGGTATTTTACCAGCAATCAGCGGTCGCGGATAAACGCCTGACACCAGCCGACCTGCCATTGGCCCGGCTCGATACCGCGATTGGTTCGGTTCTGGCTCAATTGGTCATGGCAGCGGTTCTGATTGCCACGGCCGCCACCATAGGCCTGCACAACCCCACTGCCAGCCTGAACACTGTGGGCGATATGGCCAATGCGCTCATCCCATTTCTTGGCTCGAACGTTGGCAAGCTGGTTTTCAGCGCCGGCGTCATCGGGGCCGGGATGGTGGCCGCCATCGTCTGTTCGCTAGCATTGGCCTGGGGGTTGGGCGAAGTTTCCGGCTACCGGCGGTCGCTGGAAGATCATCCACTGGAAGCCAAATGGTTTTACGGGGTTTACGCGGGTTGCCTGCTGGTGGGGGCGGTCACAGTGGTGGCCGTGCCAAACTTGGTGTTTCTCAACATCGCGGTTGAGGTAATGAACGCGCTGTTGTTGCCGATGGTACTGGGTTTCCTCATCGCGCTGGCTATATTTGCGCTGCCACCTGCCGTGCGGCTGCGCGGCTGGTACAAATGGCTGGTGATTTTCCTCGCCACCCTAACCGCCGGGCTGGGCGTGTATGGCGGGATCACGGGAGCTGGCATATTCTAAGGACATGAAAAATGTCCTGCAGTATATCGACGATAACCTCGACGCATCATTAGCCCGGCTGTTTACGCTGTTGCGCATCCCCAGCATTAGCGCTCAGCCCGCCCATGCGGGGGACTGTCGAGACGCTGCCGTGTGGGCGCGTGACACGCTGACCTCGATGGGGTTTTCAGCACGTTTATCCGAAACATCCGGGCTGCCGGGTGTGATTGCGCAACATCACGGTGCTGGGCCGGAGGCGCCACACGTGCTGTTTTACGGCCATTATGACGTTCAACCAGCTGACCCGCTTAATCTCTGGCACTCTGACCCGTTCGAGCCGCAAGTTATCGAAGGTCCACGAGGTAAGCGCATCGTGGGACGGGGTGCGGTGGATGATAAGGGCCAAGTCGTCAGCTTTTTTGAGGCCTGCCGTGCCCATCTGGCCGTCACCGGCACGCTGCCGGTCCGCCTGACGATTCTGTTGGAAGGCGAGGAAGAATGCGGCAGCCCTTCACTGGCGGAGCTACTCAACAATGAACGAGAATCACTGGCTGCGGATTTTGTGCTGGTTGCCGACACCAATATGTGGAACTTCGAGACCCCTGCGATAACCACGTCACTTCGCGGTCTGGCCGCCACCGAGGTGACAATCCATGGGCCGTCGCGCGATCTGCATTCTGGCCTCTATGGCGGTATTGCGCTGAATCCGATCAATGCCCTGACCCGGATTCTCGGCGATCTGCATGATGACCAGGGCAACGTGAGGATTCCGCATTTTTATGATGGCGTTGCCCCCGTCCCGCCCGCCCTCACGGAGTCCTGGAAGACACTAGGCTTTGATGCCGAGACATTTTTAAGTGAGGTCGGTCTGCACAACCCGGCGGGTGAGCATGGGCAGTCGCCCCTGGCACAATTATGGGCGCGCCCGACTGCCGATATCAATGGTATTTTCGGCGGTTATCAGGGAGATGGGACAAAAACTGTAATCCCAGCCCAGGCCACCGCCAAACTGACGTTCCGGCTGGTACCTGGCCAAGACCCTGTCGCTGTTCAAAAGAATTTTGAACATTTTGTGGAGGAACGGCTGCGTTCCGATGCCAAGGCCAGTTTCAAGCAATTCGGCGCAGCACCGGGTTTTGCAATCAGTATGGATGCGCCCTTTATGCAGGCGGCGCAGCAGGCTTTGCGGGACGAATTTGGCGTGCCCGCCGCACTGGTGGGCTGCGGTGCCTCAATACCGATTGTTGAAGCCTTCAAGTCGCATTTGGGACTCGACACGCTTTTGGCTGGATTTGGGCTTGATGATGACGCCATTCATTCGCCGAACGAAAAATTTGAAGTGGCTTGCTTCCACCGGGGCGCCCGCGCTCATGCGAGGTTGCTGCAGGCTTTCGCCAGTCTATAGCCAACGGCTGGCTTGCAGCTAATGATACCGGATGGCGTCCTCGATATGCTCGATCACGCCATCGCAGACCAGGGCGACATCAAAACGCATTGCGGGCCGGAGCCAATCAGCATTTTCGGCTAGCGCCAGACCCGCTGCCTCCAACAAACGGCGTTGCTGACGGGGCACTACGGCGTAAGCAGCATCCGCAAAGGTGCGGCGGGCCTTCACTTCAACAAAAACAAGGGTATCAGGGTTTGCAATGACGAGGTCAATCTCACCGGATTTTGTCCGTAACCGCTGGGCTAAAATGTTGAAGCCGCGCGACGACCAAATGGCCGCCACATCAGCTTCCGCTTGCCGACCCCGAATTTCAGCGCCGCGGCGCTTGGCTATTGTTTGATGGTACATATGGCGATTGTAGGGTTCAAAAGTTAACGGACCATAAATATTACGGTTGCCGCCAAGCACCTCTCGGCTGTCCGGCAAACTCCTCTGCCACCGCCAATCCCAGGGTTAATAACACCGGCCCCAGAAAAATTCCCAAAGCCCCGAACGCGATGGCACCGCCCAGAACCCCCGCCAGGGTCAGCATATAGGGCAGCGATGCCCCACGCGCGATCAACCAAGGCCGCACGATCGAGTCCGCGCCACCAACTACCACGAAACAGTAAATTGCCAACAATATCGAGGCCAGGGCGTGACCTTTAGCAAATAAATACAAACAAAGCGGGACATAAATAACAATTGCACCGGCGGGAACAATGGAGATGATCCCGGCAAAGCTGGCCAGCAATATGGGTTGCGGCGCTCTGGCCACTTCAAACCCGATCGCATACAGCACACCTTGCATCGCCGCCGTGCCGACAATCCCAAACACGACGCCCCTGACCGTTCCGGCAACCAGCCCGAGCAGATGTTCAACACGGCTTTCGGTCATAATCCGAACCAACAGCAAACGTATCCGCACGATGATCTGGTGGCCGGAAAGATAGAAAAAAAAGGCTACAAACAGCGCTACGACGATGCCGATCAACCCGTGCGTCAACAAATACAATAACCGCAAACCAGAATGGGCCAGGGTTCCGATGAGAGGCTGCAATTCGCCGGCCGCACCGCCCAGATCATCAGCGGAATTATTCCAGAAATCCACGATCAACGTGCCAACAATCGGAATACGACTCAGGAATTCAGGCGCCGGGGGCAAACCGTCCTGTACGGCTAAATGAATCCAATCCTGGCTGACTCGCGCCTCCTTGGCCGCCACCAAGCCGATATTAATGAGTGGCAGTAAGCAGATCAGCGCCACCAGCAATGTCAGGATGAAAGCTGCCAGACTTGTCGGCAAAAAGCGCTTCAGCCAAGCATAGAACGGCCAGGTGCTGTAAACCAATATGGCAGCCCACAGCATGGCCGGTACGAAGGGCAGCAGGATCAGCAGGCAACCGAACCCCAGCGCAGCCGCCAAAGCCAATAATAAAATGCGTTCCGATTTCATGGACGCCTTGATGGACAAGGATAAGGCTTGATGCAAGCATTTCAGGCAACAATATTAATCTAGTGTTATGCGACAGTAGCGCACCAAACAGTCTAAATCTCATATTATATGACAATTTGTTGTATTCTTCGATTTTCCACGGTAGAAAATGAAGAACAATGTTTGGGATCGTTTTCTGAGATTCGAGCCCCTGTTATAGACAATCAGAAACCTCATAGCGGGTGTACTTCAAGGAGTAGTTGAATATGCGCTTTAACGAGATTGGCCAGCAATTACGGGCTTATCGCATGGAATCGGGCCTGAAAGCCGAGGAGATATCTGCCCGCCTCGGCGTCTCGCGGGCCGCACTTTACCGCTATGAAAAAGGCGAGGTCATCAAGCTCGATACTGTCAACCGACTCGCCGAATTGCTGAAAATTTCGCCGCTGACGCTGCTGGGCATCGGGGTGGAATATTACACCAAGCCGATTGGCTACATGGAGCGGTTGCGGCAAATTGAGGAGACATCCGACCAGATTTTACAGGTCTTCGGCCCGCTGCATTATCTGATTACCTCCGACCATTATGATGCTGTGCTGGCGCAGATTTTCGAGGAACAGGCAGAGGCAACTGGTGCCGAACGGGGCATGGCGCGCGCTGCGGCCGAACAATTGCTCGGCGTTATGAACGCCCGCAAGCGCATGTACGCGGCCCGCAAGCCATCCATCATCGCGATTTTAACGGTAAGCTCTATCCAAAAATTCCTTATGGATGGTGTCGCCGGTGTGACAGCCGCCTCGGAGCGTCTGCGCAATGCCGCGCGCGATGTTGCGATTCGTGAAATGGAATTGGTAGCGAATTTGATGGAGAGCGAGCCGATCGGTCTGCAACTTGGTCTGATGGCGTCGGGAGAGCCAAACGGTCCTTTCACTCTGTTGCGCTCAAGAGAACGTGCCACCCTGGCGATCAACCCGTTTCCAGTTGATGCGGCGCCGGCCACACAATCGGGCGTCGCGATGATCACCGGTGCCGAGGACGCTGTTGCGGCACATCAACGGATTTCTGAAACCGCTTGGCGCGATGCGATTAAAGGTACGGCAGCCGCCGAAAGGGTGCGCTCGATGATTCTGGCAGCCCGCGGCTGACCGGCATGAAGGTTTTAATCAGCACGCAAGACTTGGCAGCTAAGCTTGGTGACCCGGCGTTGGTGGTGTTTGACGCTTCATATTACCTGCCCAACGAAAACACCGATGCCAACGCCCTATTTAACGCCGCGCATATACCAAAGGCGCAGTTTTTTGATATCGACCAGATCGCTGATCAAACCTCCGGCTTACCGCACATGCTGCCCACAGCCGACAATTTTGCCACGATGGTGGGTGCGCTGGGGGTGAGTAACCACTCGATGATTGTTGTGTACGACCAGCGCGGATTATTTTCGGCGGCAAGGGTTTGGTGGATGTTCCGGGTCTTCGGTCATCAAAACGTGGCTGTGCTTGATGGCGGGCTACCCACCTGGCTGGCGGAAAACCGGCCGGTCACAAGCGAAGTTTCCAAACCCGTGCCACAGACATTTAAGGCCAGCATGGCACCGCACATGGTTCGCAACTGGCAGGACATACTGGAAAATATCGCCACAAAAACAGCGATTGTTCTTGATGCGCGCGCAGCCGGGCGGTTTAGTGGCGCCGTGCCGGAGCCGCGTTCTGGTATGCGCAGCGGCCATATTCCAGGCGCTAAATCTCTGCCGTTCAGCGAGATGCTGGAAGCTGGAAAATTGCGGTCAGCCGAGTCTTTGCGCACGATCTTCGCAGCCGCCGGGGTTGACGGTGAAAAGCCGGTGATCGCAAGCTGCGGGTCTGGCGTAACGGCCGCCGTGCTGGTGTTAGGGATGGTGATTGCCAACTTGCCGGAAGCAACGATCTACGATGGTTCATGGTCCGAATGGGGTGGCCGTACTGATTTGCCTGTTGAGGTATAAATGACTGAGAAATTTGAGACCGCACTCGTGCATGCCGGACGCGCCGGCACTAAAACCTACGGCTATGTGAATCCAAAACTTACCCGTGGCTCCACGGTGCTCTACCCTGACATGGCGACCAAACTAGCGCTTGGAAAGCGCTATCTGGAGCCGGTTGAACTATATGGCATCTGCGGGACCGAAACGCATTTTGCGCTAGAAGCAGCGATTGCCGAAATTGAAGGCGGCAGCCATTGTCAGGTGGTAGGCTCTGGCCTTGCCGCCATTACCATACCGCTGCTTGCCTTCCTGAGTGCTGGAGATCATCTCCTGGTACCCGATTCCGTTTACGGCCCCACCAGGACTTTTTGCCAAGTGGTGTTGCGTCGGTTTGGCGTGGAAACCACTTACTATGATCCGATGCTGGATGAAGCCGGTATTGCAGCGCTGATGCGCGAAAATACCAAGGTATTGTTTGCCGAAAGCCCTGGCAGCCATACCTTTGAAGTGCAGGATATCCCGGCACTCGCGCGCGCGGCCCATGCCCGCGGGGTTAAGCTATTCATGGATAATACCTGGGGTATTCATCATTTTCAGCCATTCACGCATGGCGTTGATGTCTCGATACAGGCGCTAACAAAATACGTCGGCGGTCATTCTGATATTATCCTCGGTGCCGTGACGGTGAATTCTGAAACCGACTGGGCTGTATTGCGCAAAGGGTCTTTGGAACTTGGGCAATATGCTTCGCCCGATGATTGTTGGCTAGCGTTGCGCGGCTTGCGTACTTTAAACATACGGCTGCGCACCCAGGAGATTGCGGCTCTGGCGGTGGCCAAATGGTTCGCCGGACAATCGGAGGTGGCTCGCGTTCTCCACCCTGCCCTGCCCTCCTGCCCCGGCCATGAGTTTTTCAAGCGCGATTTTACCGGCGCGTGCGGTTTGTTCGGTGTGGTGTTTCAACCACAATTCAGTGCCGCTGCGGTTGTGAAGATGATTGATGCGCTGAAATTATTTGGCATTGGCGCCAGTTGGGGTGGTTATGAAAGTCTGGTGCTCCCCACCACGGGAACCATTTCGCGCAGCGCGGGGACCGGTATTTTTGAAGGTGAAATCGCCAGATTCCAAATTGGGCTTGAAAATACCGATGATCTGATCGCCGATCTTGCGCACGGCCTGGGAGTGCTGCGGGCCGGATGAATGCCTATATCCCACCGATGCTTTCAGCGTTCCTGGGCACCATCGCCCTGGCCTTTATCATGGGTCTGGAACTGCACGCCTATCGCCGCCGAGACAGCGACAGCACGGCAAACATCACCTTGGGATATGGCACAACCCGCACCATTACGCTAATCGCCGCGATCGGTTTTGTATTATGGAGCATCGCCCCCGTAGCGCCATTTTGTGTAGGGTTGGGGGTTTTGGCCGTATTTCTCGGTTTGGATTACCAAAAGAAACTTGAACGGGGAGACTCGGCATTTCTGGTCAGTCTGATTGCGATTCAGGCCTATACACTTGGCGCATTCATCCTAACCGCGCCGATTGTTGTGGTGGCGGTGCTGGTGGTGGTGATATTGTTTGCCTTAGGTGAGCAAGCGGGAATTCGGCGATTGTCCGATGCATTTCCGGTGCAGGAAGGTGTCACGCTTGCGAAATTTTTTGTTCTGGCAGGCCTGATTTTACCGCTTTTGCCCAACAGTGAAATTTTTGGTCTCTCCGGAATTACCTACACCAAAGTTTGGACGGCGGTTCTGGTTATTTCTGGAATTTCCTATCTCGGGTATTTGGCGCATCGTTACGTTTTTCCACGGGCTGGCACCTTACTTACGGGCGTTCTGGGAGGCATGTATTCCAGCACAGCGGCAACTGTCGTGCTAGCCCGTGCTGCGCGCGCAGCACCTGACCAAACCGCCCTCGCACCGGCAGCTGTGGTGATTGCGACGGCGATGATGTATTTGCGGCTTTTAGCGGTCATATTTCTGCTTGGTCACGCCGATGCGGCGTTGGCACTGTTGATTCCGTTTGGCGGTTTTTTTATCCTCTCGGTGGGGATAGCCGGGTTACTGGCCTGGCGCGTACGCAACGAACCACAAACAACCCACGAAGCTTTATCAGCCAATCCGCTTGACCTGCCGATTGCTTTTTTATTCGCTGGTTTATTCGTAGCTTTCGCGGCGATCACTGACTTCGTGACCAATCATTATGGCGCGAATGGTTTGCATCTGCTCAGCTTTGTGGTTGGGTTTTCTGATATTGACCCATTTATCCTCTCGCTTCTTGATGGTAAATTTCAAGTGAGCCAAAGCGCGATTGTATCAGCGGTGTTGATCGCCAGCGGTAGTAATAATTTGCTGAAGGCTGGCTATGCGATGTTGCTGTCTCGCCAAAAATCTATGCTGCCAGCGGCGGCATGGCTGACCCTGACGTTGGTAATTTCGACAATTTACGCAACCTATGTTTAAGCGCGCCAAAACGTAATCAATAGGCCACCTGAAATAATCAACGCGCCACCGAAATAAATGGGCAAGCCCGGCTTTATGCCAAAGACCAGTAGATTGATTACCTGTGCTACGATGAAAAACAATGCCACATACACGCCAAGCAATTTGCCAAAATCCCAGGGCGGCAGATTAACGGTAACACCATAGGCGAACAAAACCGCGGCCCCCGCGGCCATGAAGCCCATTTTTGATACCAATGGAGGCGTATGCAGACCACTGCGCACCAAGGCGTCGCCGCCAGCTTCCAAAGTTGCTGCCACAGCCAAAACAATTAGGATGGCAAAATTATTCATTGATACTTTCACCAAAACGCGCGACGGTTACCGCTTAAAATTATACTCTGTGCACAGGCTAGACGGTTCTGGCCTATGACGTAAAGATAATTGTGGCTTCAATTCAGGATTCTATAATGGCTCTGGCAGCATTTCAAAACGGCGGTTTGGAACTTGTTTATGAGACACATGGGATTTTAAACGAAGCGGGCGATAACTGTGTGCTTCTACCTACCTACTATACCGGTACGCACGCATCATACAGCCTTATGATTGGGCCGGGCCGGGTGTTGGACCCTGCGCGTTATTTCATCGTCAGCCCCAATATGCTGGGCAATGGGGTTTCCAGTTCTCCCAGCAAAAACCACGAATTTTCAAACGCGACGGTGGCCGATAACGTGCATTTGCAGCATCGGTTGCTAAGCACCCTTGGGGTTCGTGAAATCAAACTGCTTTATGGCTGGTCGATGGGTGCCATGCAGGGCTATAGCTGGGCTGCGATTTACCCAGCGATGGTCAAAAATTTTTTGGCGGTATGCGGGTCGGCGCGATGCTGGCCTCTCAATCGTGTATTTCTCGAAGGCATTGCCGCCGCAATGGGGCACGATAATGACCGCCGGGCTTTTGGCCGCTGTTATGCTGGTTGGGCCTATTCGGCAGCATTTTACCGCGATGAGCTATACAAGCTGCTGGGCTACGAGACGCTCGAAGCGTTTTTGAAATTTTGGGAAGATGACCATCTGGGCTTCGATGCCCGCGATTTGATGGCGATGCTCTGGACCTGGAAAAATGCCGATCTGGATGATGCAGCGCTGGCCAAAATAAGCGCGCGGACCATCATTATGCCTGCCGATACTGATATGTATTTTACGGTGGATGAAGCGCGTGTTGAAGCGGCTGCCATCGGGCATGCCGAGGTAAGGCCATTATATTCACCCTACGGCCATTGTGCAGGCGCGCCGGGGCAGTTTCCGGCGGAGACCGCGTTGATCGAAGCGGCAATGCGCGAATTGCTCGCCTAACAATCGAGCGTGGCGTGGCGCTCCCAGTCTGAAAGATAGGCAGCGTAGTCATTCCATTCGGCGTGCTTCATCTTGGTATATGAGGCAACAAATGAGGCACCGAGTGCAGCTTTCAAAATCGTTGAGCCTTCAAAAGCCCGCAGTGCGTCAAGCATGTTGAGCGGCAGGCGCTTGGCGTCCTTCACCAGATGTCCGTCGGTGTACATGTTAATATCGAGCCGCTTGCCGGGATTGGTCTTGTGCGCAATGCCATCCATGCCAGCCGCCAAAATTCCGGCTTGCAGCAAATACGGATTGGCAGCACCATCCGCGAGCCGCATTTCGAAGCGGCCTGGTTCCGGGATACGAACCATATGCGTGCGGTTGTTGCCTGAATATGTCACGGTATTTGGCGCCCATGTCGCGCCTGATGTGGTGCGCGGTGCGTTAATACGCTTGTAGGAATTTACCGATGGGTTCAGCAAAGCACATAAAGCATCAGCGTGTGAGATGACGCCACCAATGAAGTGATACCCAAGCTTGGCAACACCAAGCTCACCTTTAGAGTCCTCGAATAAATTGGTTTTACCCTTCCAGAGCGAGACATGCGCGTGGCAGCCAGAACCGGTTAAGCCAAGGAACGGCTTGGGCATGAAGGTGGCGCGAAGGCCATGTTTTTCGGCAATCGATTTCGCCATGAATTTGAAAAACACGTGGCGGTCAGCGGTAACCAAGGCTTTATCGTAACTCCAGTTCATCTCAAACTGACCGTTGGCATCCTCGTGGTCGTTCTGATAGGCTTCCCAGCCAAGAGCCAGCATCGCATCGCAGATTTCGGTAATCACGTCATAGCGGCGCATCAAAGCCGCGGCATCATAGCAGGGCTTGCTGGCGGTATCAGCAGAATCAGCAATCGCGGTGCCATCAGCGTTGGTGAGGAAAAATTCGCATTCCACGCCACTTTTCATCTCGAACCCAGCATCCGCAGCGGCGGACACCACGCGCTTGAGAACATTGCGCGGCCCCTGTTCAACCGGCTTGCCATCCATCCAGATGTCAGAGGCAAGCCAGCCTACTTCGGGCTTCCAGGGCAATTGAATCAAGGTATCAGGGTCGGGTAGCGCAAACATGTCAGGGTCAGCCGGTGATAAATCCAGCCAGGTCGCAAAACCCGCAAAGCCAGCGCCATTTTTTTGCATCCCCGCAATGGCTGATGCCGGCACCAGTTTGGCGCGCTGGCTGCCGAACAAGTCCGTGTAGGAAATCATGAAGTATTTGATGCCGCGCTCAGCAGCAATTTTCGCAAGGTCCTTGGCCATTTACTTTAAATCCCCGTTTTTCCTGGATACCAATCCGTTCCCGCCAGCGGGATTTGCGCCATTGCGGCGGCTTCAATGGTAAGTGCCACCAAATCTTCCGGTTCCAGATTATGCAAATGACTTTTGCCACAGGCGCGGGCAATAGCTTGCGCTTCCAATGTCAGAACCGAGAGGTAATTCGCCAATCGCCGTCCAGCCTTTACGGGGTCCAGCCGGGCAGCTAGCACCGGGTCCTGCGTGGTGATGCCAGCGGGATCGCGGCCTTCATGCCAATCATCATAACTTCCAGCCGTGGTACCAAGCTTTTGATATTCCGATTCCCATTCTGGAGCATTATCACCAATCGCAATCAGTGCTGCCGTGCCGATCGCCACAGCATCGGCACCGAGTGCCAGCGCCTTTGCAACGTCAGCGCCAGAACGAATCCCACCCGAGACAATCAACTGCACCTTACGATGCAAGCCCAAATCCTGCAGCGCCTTCACCGCCGGACGAATTGCTGCAAGAATCGGCAGGCCGACATGCTCGATGAAAACTTCTTGCGTGGCAGCGGTACCGCCTTGCATGCCATCAAGCACCACCACATCAGCACCGGCTTTCACCGCCAACGCCGTGTCGTAATAGGGCCTGCTGGCACCTACCTTGATGTAAATCGGCTTTTCCCAATTGGTCAGCTCGCGCAGCTCCAGAATCTTGATTTCCAGATCATCCGGGCCGGTCCAATCCGGGTGACGACAGGCCGAACGCTGGTCGATGCCTTCGGGCAAATTTCGCATCTGCGCCACACGCGGCGAGATTTTTTGGCCTAACAACATGCCGCCGCCACCCGGTTTGGCGCCCTGGCCAATCACCACCTCAATCGCATCGGCCTTGCGCAAATCGGTCAGGTTCATGCCGTAGCGCGATGGCAGATATTGATAAATCAATGTGTGTGAATGACCACGCTCCTCGGGAGTCATGCCGCCATCGCCGGTGGTGGTGGATGTACCCGCCAAAGTAGCCCCCCGGCCCAAAGCTTCCTTTGCCTGGCCCGACAAGGCGCCGAATGACATGCCAGCAATGGTAACGGGAATTTTCAAACGAATAGGCTTGCTGGCAAAGCGGGTACCAAGCACAACATCGGTGCCACAACGCTCGCGGTAACCCTCCAGCGGATAACGCGAGACAGAAGCACCGAGGAACAATAAATCATCAAAATGCGGCAGCTTGCGCTTGGTGCCGCCACCGCGAATATCATAAATGCCCGTGGCTGCGGCGCGTTGGATTTCGGCGATAGAATATTCGTCGAACGTCGCGGATTTACGCGGCGGCGTGCGCGGAATATGCGGGCCTGAAGAATCGTTCATCAATAAGCCCCTGCGTTATCAACGTGGAAATGATATAAGGTGCGCGCTGAACCATAGAGCTTAAAATCATCAGCTTCAGCTTGCGCACCGGCGCGCTGTAACAAATCAACCAAAATCACCTTGTCATTGGGCGTCATGGGTTTTTCTTCGCAATCCGCCCCAAGGCTCGCGGGCGTACCGGCACAGAAAATGCGTGCTTCATACAAGCTGTCACCCAAAGCTTCGCCAGTGTCACCCAAAATCACTAAATTACCTGATTGCGCCATGAATGCACTCATGTGACCAACCGAGCCCTTCACGACGATGTCGATCCCCTTCATGGAAATGCCGCACCGTGCCGAGGCGTTGCCATCGATGATCAACAACCCACCATGCGCCGTGGCACCCGCCGCCTGGCTGGCATCGCCCTTCACATGCACGATGCCTGACATCATGTTTTCCGCGACACCAGGGCCTGCATTGCCTTCGATGGTGATGACCGCGCCATCATTCATGCCAGCACAATAATAACCTACATGTCCGTCAATCTGGATTGTCACAGGCACAGTCACGCCAACAGCCAGCGCGTGCTGGCCTCGTGGATTTAGGATTTGCCACGAAGTCTGGTTGGTCTGCGGTATCAGCGCGTGCAGTGCGATGCTCAAATTCCGTAATGGTTCAGCCGTCAGGTCGAACGTCACAGGCTCGCTGCGTGTCATTTCTTTCAATGCACTGCTCATGCTGCACGCTCCCAGAAATAAACCTTGGCAGGCTCAGGCTCGAATAATTTAGCCTTTGAAATGCCTGGCAAATCAACGAGTGCTCGGTATTCTGAACCGAACGCAACGTAATCATCAGTCTCGGCCATCACGGCCGGCTTGCAGGCTACCGGGTCACGCAACACGCCAAAGCCGGATTCGGTGCCGACGACGAATGTGTAAAACCCATCCAGCGTGTCTAAGGCAGCGGTCAGCGCGGCATCTAACTTAACACCTTCGCGCAGCTTCCAGCTTAAAAAACCCGCAGCAACTTCGGTATCGTTTTGGGTTTCGAAGCTCATGTTTTCACGAATCAGGGTCCGGCGGATGTCATTATGATTTGACAATGAGCCATTATGCACCAGACATTGGTCCGGCCCGGTGGAAAACGGGTGCGCGCCCTGGGTTGTCACGGCGGACTCAGTGGCCATGCGGGTATGGGCGATGGCGTGACTGCCTGACATGCCAGCCAGACCAAACCGCTTGGAAACCAGCGCCGGTAAGCCAACACCTTTGAACAACTCCATCCGGGTACCACTGGCCACCACCGCCACCATGGGATAGCTGGCCGTAAGGTGCCGCCGCACCTCTGCCTCACGCGCCACGGGAATCTGGATAACCGCATGGTCGTCGCGCAGTGTCACCGCAACCTGAAGCTCATGGGCGAGTGCCGGAAAATCGAAACCAACAGGCGCACGCAAGGTGAATTTCATGAAGCCTGCGGTACCTTCACCATAAATGGCAAACCCGGCACTATCTGGGCCGCGGTCCGTTAAAACTTCCAGCATCGCTGCTGTCATGGCACCCAATTCAGGCTCCAAGGCCCGATTTTTTAGAAACAACCCGGCAATGCCGCACATGCGCTAAACCTATCAAATATGACCATTTGAATGTTAGCCAGCATATCGGGCTTCGTCAACTGATAAGAATATTCAATTCTTATCAGGAAAGAAATTCTCAGTTCGGCTCACGTGCATAGGTAATAATCGAAAGATAGGTCATTGGCTTAACGATCAATTTTTCCGGACCGTGCGGGGCGCCGGAGTCAAACAACAGAGCATCGCCTGGGGTCAGATGGTAAGACTGGTCGCCATGGCGATACATAACCTCGCCGCTCAGCATATAGATGAATTCAGTACCCTCATGCTGAAATGCCGGATAGGGTGCTGCATCAGCGTGGAGGGTGATGAGATAAGGCTCCACCACCACCGGGCCGCCCAGCGCATGGCCCAGCAGGCTGTATTGGTGTCCGGCCTTGGTGCCGCGCCGTTCGATGATCACGCCGGTGCCGGCCTTTACGAAAGAGCAGTCGCGCTTTTCCTCGAACGTTGAAAAAAACGTGGTGAGCGGCACGTTCAGGGCCGTGGCTAGCGCCTGCAGGCTCCCGAGTGAAGGGGAGATTTGACCGTTTTCAATCTTGGATAGCATACCGCCCGATAGATTGGCCGCCGTCGCTAGATCTGAGACGGTGATGCCGACCCGGCGGCGCAATTGGCGCACCTGCACGCCGATCGCCTGCTCAAGCGTGAGGTCCGAGACGGCAGCAGCGCTGGAGCCAGTCATGTACGTATCGGCCACGGCCTGAGGCATTCCAACCTCACGTAACGCCTCAGCGAGTGGCGCATTTTTCATAATTTTCAATGAATTAGACTTAGCCTCTGGCCGCCCGGGCATTCTGCAATCTCCTCAACCTCACGTATTATGGCGAAAAAATACAAAATGCATAGCGGTGATTGCAATTTAGAGACAACGTCCGTCTAATATTTAACCAATACCCTCAATTCTTTTCGCGGCTGTCAGCGTGTTGCGTAGCAAACAGGCAATGGTCATGGGCCCGACACCGCCGGGAACCGGTGTGATTCGTCCAGCGATACCCTGGGCTTCCCCATACGCGACATCGCCGACCAGTTTGGTTTTGCCATCACCGGCGGGGACCCGGTTGATGCCCACATCGATGACCGTGGCGCCTGGTTTAATCCAATCGCCCTTGATCATTTCCGGCCGGCCGGCCGCAGCGATGAGGATATCAGCCCCCCGGCAGATGTCTGGCAGGTTGCGGCTGCGCGAATGGGCGATGGTGACGGTGCAGTTTTGCGCCAGCAGCAGTTGTGCCACCGGCTTGCCGACGATGTTGGAACGCCCCACCACCACCGCGTTCAAACCAGATAAATCGCCCAGCGCGTCGGTCAGCAGCATGATGCAACCGAGCGGCGTGCAGGGCACCAACCCCGGCAGCCCAACCGCCAAACGGCCGGCGTTGATGATGTGGAAGCCATCAACGTCCTTGTCAGGGTTGATGGTATCCAACACCTTGGTTGAATCAATATGTCCCGGCAGTGGCAATTGCACCAGAATACCATGAATCTTGGGGTCAGCATTCAGCTGCTCGACCAGCGCGATCAACGCGGGCTCAGGCGTATGCGCCGGTAACTTGAATTCCACCGAATGCATACCCGCCAGCACGGTTTGTTTGGCTTTGTTGCGCACATAAACCTGACTAGCCGGATCTTCCCCCACCAATACCACCGCCAAACCCGGCTGAATGAAACGCGATGCTTTCAAAACAGCAACATCCGCGCGGATACTCTCAACCAGCCCCGCCGCAAATGCCTTGCCGTCGATCATTGTTGTTTCGATGCGGCTCACGGCGTGAACACCACCGTCTTTTTGCCGTTCAAAATCACCCGGTCCTCCAGATGATAGCGCACCGCCCGCGCCAGCACCCGGCGTTCAATATCACGGCCCTTGCGCACCAGATCATCGGGTGTATCGGCGTGCGTAATCCGCTCAACATCCTGTTCGATAATTGGGCCTTCATCGAGATCAGTGGTGACATAATGCGCGGTGGCGCCGATTAATTTCACACCGCGCGAATGTGCCTGATGGTACGGCTTGGCACCTTTGAAGCCAGGCAAAAATGAATGATGGATGTTGATGCATTTGCCGTTCAGTTTGGCGGCCAGAGCATCGGAGAGCACCTGCATGTAACGCGCCAGCACCACAAGTTCGGATTTGGTCTCCTTCACCAAGGCCCAGATCTGGCCTTCCTGTTCCATCTTGGTATCCTTGGTGATGGGCAGGTGATGAAACGGCAAGCCAGCCATGTCGATCCCGACGAAATTCTCAATGCCGTGGTTCGAGACAATCGCGGTGGGAGTCATCGCCAACTCGCCGATGCGCCAGCGATACAGCAAATCAACCAGGCAGTGGTCGAACTTCGAGACCAGCAACAGCACGCGGCGCGGTGCGGTGCGGGAATTTAAATTCCAGTTAAAACCAAATTGCGTGGCAACATTAGCAAAACCGGTCCGAATATCCTCGATCGGCGTCTCACCATTAATGTCAAACGCGATGCGGGCGAAGAATTTGCCTGTCTCACCATCATCAAACTGCTGGGCTTCCCGAATGTCACCGCCTTGCTGAAACAAATACGTTGCAACGCCAGCCACAATGCCCGGGCGGTTCTGGCAGGAGAATGTCAGGACATATTGCGACTTGGACATGGGTATCAATCAACCTTCAAATTCACGGCAAGCTTCGGTGAGCGATTCGTATAGGGAATGCGCGAAACTTCGGAAACAGGCCAGAGCGAATACCTCCCGTTCCCGCCAAAGTTGCACTGAAATATGGCCGGCCAGAGTGAGTGCCGTGCCATCGGCGGGAAACACAGTCTCATGCAGGTCAATCGGCACCAGCTTGGCCAGGGCTTCGCTGGCGTGAGGACCTTTAACGAAAAACACCATCCGGCCATCGCTCTGGTCGGTGATGGCGGCATACGGGCGAGCCGCAGCCAGCATGCTTGGTGGAGCACCTACCGCGAGCCATGCGTCTGGCCCCGACCAAAGATACAACACATCATTGACAGTGATGCTAACCGGCGTGACCGGCAAAGCCACGCCCAAGGCGGCTTGCAAAGCAGGCACGGCATTTTTGAAGGCGGCGATACTGGTCAGAGGCCGCAAGGGTGCGGCGCTCACAATCGGCGTGGCAGGGTAGGTGAAGCTATCAGCCTCAAGCATGCAGGCGGCTCCCTTGCGCGTCGTAAAACACCGGATTGACCACTTCCGCCAAAAAGTCACCATTTCGGATCGGGTCGTACACCCGGATGATTTCGCCGTGGCGGGCGGCACCCTGCTTGAGGAGTGCCAGCCCGATGGAATGCCCAAAGGTTGGTGAATAGGCCGCCGAGGTAACATGCCCTTGGTCATTGGCGGCTACCGGCTGCGCATCATGCGCCAGCAGATGCGCCCCGCCCCGTAGGCGGTCAGCCTCGTTCACCGGCTTTAGCCCCACCAAATTCGGGCGGGCTTGGTCCATCAGCGCTGGGCGGGCGGCCATGGCGCGGCCGATGAAATCCTTCTTTTTCGAGAGTAATTTACCAAACCCTAAATCATGCGCGCTGGTCTGCCCGTTAAGCTCATTACCCGCCGGGTGACCTTTCTCGATGCGCATCACACCCAACGCCTCAGTGCCATAAGGGACGATGCCGAATTCCTCACCAGCCTTCATTAAGGCCGCGGCAAGGGCGCCACCAAAACGAGCGGGTACGGCAATTTCATAGGCCAGTTCGCCGGAAAATGAGAGGCGGAACAGCCGGGCCGGGGTGCCACCACAAATAGTCACTTCACCGGCCGCCATGTAGCCGAAGGCGGCGTTTGAAACATCGAATGTTTTATCGACAATTTTTTGAAGCACGTCGCGCGCGTGCGGGCCGGCAAGAGCTATCTGCGCCCATTGGTCGGTGATGGAGATTAAACGTACATCCATCTCAGGCCACAACCATTGGTGACAAAATTCCAGATGCTGAAACACTTTGCCTGCATTGGCAGTGGTGGTGGTCATCACGTAATGCTGCTCGCTGATACGGGCTGTGGTGCCATCATCCATCACAAAACCATCTTCGCGTAGCATCACCCCATAACGGGCACGGCCAACGGCGAGGTTAGTCCAACTGTTGGTGTAAACACATTCGAGAAACTTCGCGGCATCGGGCCCTTGAATGTCAATTTTGCCCAGGGTGGTAACGTCACAAATACCCACGCGCTGGCGCACTGCCAGCACTTCACGGTTGGTGGCCGCTAACCAATCCTCGCCCATTTTGGGGAAATATTGCGCCCGCAACCAAAGGCCGGTTTCCACAAACACAGCGCCGAGAGATTTCGCCCATTCATGGGTGGGGGTGAGCCGCGTGGGCTTGAATGATTTACCCCGGTGCGGCCCCGCCAGAGCGCCCAGCGCGACCGGCGTGTAAGGCGGGCGGAAACGGGTTGTGCCTGTCTGCGGCACGGTTTTTCCGGTCGCCATCGCCATCAGTGCCAAGCCGTTGACGTTGGCGGTTTTGCCTTGGTCAGTGGCCATGCCGAGCGTGGTATAACGCTTTAAATGCTCAACCGCGATGAAACCTTCCTGCTTGGCAAGGCGAATATCAGCCGCGGTAACGTCATTTTGGAAATCAACAAAGGCTTTGGCATCAGCACCCGGCACTGACCATAGCGGGACGATATTCAGATTAATCGCCTCACCCGCCGCCGCACCCACGGCTGTCATTCCGGGCGGCAATCCATCCGGCACGAACGCCGCGATCGCATCATTCCAAACAGGCTTATCATCAAGATGCGACGTGAGGTGCAGGGCCGGATTCCAGCCGCCCGACATCGCCACCACATCACAGTCAAACCGCACCACCCCGCCGTCGCGGGTGAGAACCTCAACGCTTTCAACAGCCAAACGGCCCCGCGCACGCTGGATTACCGCGCCAGAAAATACCGGTATGGAAAATGCCGCCGCAATCTCGCGGATGACGGGGGAGGATTCCGCCCTGGCATCCACCACCGCCGCCACCGCCATCACGCTATGACCCATTGCGGCAAGGGCGCTGACAGCACCATCATGATTGATGAACAACACCGCCCGCCCGCCGGGCGCCACCGCATAGCGGGTGATGTAGGTTTCCACCGCGCCGGCCAGCATCACGCCGGGGAGGTCATTGTTGGTGAACACCAAAGGCCGTTCGATGGCGCCGGTGGCCAATACGCTACGCTTCGCCACAATCCGCCAGTAACGCTGGCGCGGCTGATGCGCTGCGGGCACGGCCAGATGGTCAGCCACACGTTCCACCGCGCCATAGGTGCCACCATCATAAACGCCAAACACTGTGGTGCGGGGAAGATATTTCACGCTCGGCATATCCACCGCATCGCTGGGCGCCTGCTCATCGCATAAAATCACCCGGGCACCGCTGATGGCTGCCTCATACGCGGCCTTCACACCAGCCTCGCCCGCACCTATTACCAGCACATCGCAAAACAAATGACCGGTCTCATAGGTATCCGCATCAGCTAGCCCCGCATTGCGCCCCAGCCCGGCAGCTTTGCGGATCAGCGGCTCGTAGAGTTTCTCCCAAAAACTTGCTGGCCACATAAAGGTTTTATAATAGAACCCAGCGGCGAAAAATGGTGACAGCTTGCTGTTGATTGAAAGCAGATCATGCCGCAGTGATGGAAACCGGTTCTGGCTATGTGCAACCAACCCGTCATATAGTTCCACCATGGTTGCCCGGGTATTCGGCTCGCGCCTCGCCCCCATCCGCAGTTCGACCAACGCGTTCGGCTCCTCGGAACCGGCTGAAAGAATACCGCGCGGACGGTGGTATTTAAAACTGCGACCAACCAGTTTTACGCCGTTGGCCAGCAGTGCGGAAGCCAGCGTATCACCCGCATAACCCTGATAGGATTGGCCATCGAAGGTAAAGTTGATCGGCTTGCTGCGGTCAATGGTACCACCGTGTGAGAGCCTCATGATGACCGGCCCAGAGCGACATCATGAGCGGTTTCCACGGCTGTTATCAGGTGGTTGCGTAAGTTACGCGTGACCACCAGCCAGGCATGGCAACCGGCGTTATGATACCAAAGCTCAACATGCGTGCCGTTTGGATTTTCTCTGAAATACACATAATCGGTCCATTCCGGCGTGGGTTCCGCGCCACCATCGCGCGGGCGTGTTACCGTGGCATCACCATGGTATAAAAATTCCTGCAAGCCACGCTCACCACAATGCGGACAGACAATTCGCATTAATGCAAATTCGGCGTTGCGCCGACTCCCTTTTCATCGATTACATAACCTTTGGCAAACCGGTCCAGCCGGTAGGCGGTAGCTACCTCATGCGGCTCATCACGCGCGATCAGATGCGCAAAACAAAAGCCTGAAGCGGGCGTTGCCTTGAAGCCACCGTAGCACCAGCCGGCATTCAAATAGAGATTTTCGACCGGCGATTTATCGATGATCGGCGATCCATCCATGGTCATATCCATGATCCCGCCCCAATGCCGCACAAGACGCGCCCGCCCCAGCACGGGCATCAACGCCATGCCGCCTTCGCATACATCCTCGATGGTAGGTAGATTGCCCCGGCTGGCGTAGGAGTTATAGCCATCAATATCACCGCCGAACACCAAACCGCCTTTGTCAGACTGCGAAATATAAAAATGCCCAGCGCCGAACGTTATTACATTGTCAATCAACGGTTTAATCGATTCCGAAACAAATGCCTGTAGCGCATGACTTTCAATCGGCAGCCTGATCCCCGCCATCGCCGCTACGCGTGATGAATTGCCCGCGCACGCCAGGCCAATTTTTTTACCCGGAATATAGCCGCGCGTGGTTTCTACCCCCACGGCTTTACCATTTTCAGTTTTAATGCCGGCAACTTCACAGTTCTGGATAATATCCACGCCCAAACGGTCTGCCGCCCGCGCATAACCCCAGGCCACGGCGTCATGCCGCACCGTGCCACCGCGCTGCTGTAGCAACGCACCTTGGATTGGGAAGCGGGCATTGTCATAGTCCAGATAAGGAACTTTTGCCTTCAGCGCAGCCAAATCCAACAACTCGGCATCAATACCGTGCAGGCGCATCGAATTACCCCGCCGCGCATAGGCATCCCGCTGGGCATCGGAGTGGATGATATTGAGCACGCCGCGCTGGCTAACCATGGCGTTGTAATTGATATCCTGCTCCAGCCCTTCCCAGAGTTTGATCGAAAACTCATAGAACGGCGCATTGCCCGGCAGCAGATAATTTGAGCGGATGATGGTGGTGTTGCGGCCAATGCTGCCATTGCCGAGCCAGCCTTTTTCCACCACCGCAATGCGCATCCGTTGATGATTTTTTGCCAAATAATAGGCAGTCGCCAAGCCATGCCCACCGCCGCCAACGATGATGACATCATAAACGCCCGTTGGTGACGCATCCCGCCAAGCTGGCCGCCAGCCGGTATGGCCGCGCAACGCCTCCCTCAGCACTGAAAAAACCGAATATTTATCGACCATGGATGCTGCGCACCAAACTCACAAATAATTCTTGAAAAGAAAATACATTTATATACAAGAAACCAATTTTGTCAAATCTCGACCAACCCTGGGTGAAACATCCCGTCCTTGTCGCCGTGATAGCCACGCGGCGCGGACACCAGATGAATCCCCTCCACCACGCCATCATGGCTGACATGGGTATGACCATAAACCCAAAGGCAAGGCCGCAGCGGGGAAAAGTTAGCAATTATTTCAGAGCCATAGGCAGGCCCCATCGCACCATGGCGGCGCCCCAGCACCTGCCCGCTTGGGGCATGATGGGTCACCACAATGGTTTTGTCCGTCCCGCCCTGCTGCGCCAGTCCGGCCAGTGTTTCATGCAGCCAGGCCAGCGATTCCTCATGCAGTCCCTTCGCATCCAGGGGGGTGAACATGGCATCCCTCAGCCGAATGAAATTATAGTCGTTCATCAGCCGCTGCGCCTGCTTCATGCCCTGTTCGGCATCACCGTTTAACCGGTAGTCAGTCCAGAGCGAACAGCCAAGCACATTTACCCGCTCCGCCCCGATATCGAATGTCACCATATCATTTTGCAGAAAACTCACTCGGCCTTTGGTCTTCAGCACCG
>JAQNCT010000026.1 GCA_029077825.1 Acidocella sp.
AGGGTATTATTTCACGCGTATTTCTCATGTGGTGCTGTTCTGGGCAGCGTTTATTCTCACCCGGCCATTGGGCGCCACGGTTGGTGACCTGCTTGATAAACCACTTGCACAGGGCGGGTTAGATTTAAGCCGCGTGGGAGCCTCGGCAGTACTGATAGTAGCTATTGTTATGCTGATTATGCTGGTTCCTCAACGGCCCGGGCAGCACCCGAGCACACAAGTAGCAGAGGGGCATTAAAACCTAACCCGCGCGCTAACCCTGCTGATGTAAAGCATGCTTTACCCACCAAGCAGGGTTAGCCAGGGGGGCTGGTTTAAGATTTTTTATTTGCTGATATTACGTGCCAGGAGATGCTGGCGGTTGGCTCACACGTTGGCGGCGGCAGGCATCTGAGCAATAGCGCACTTCCTCCCAGACTTTGCTCCATTTTTTCCGCCACGTGAACGGACGCTGGCAGACCACGCAGGTTTTGACTGGTAAATTAGCTTTCGCAACGCGCTTAGCCATTATAGCCGCCCTTCACGCAAGGCGGCCAAATGCGCTTCGGCCTGGTGGTGCAGTGCGGCTTGTTTGTCAGCCCCCATTTTATCCCATGTGGAATAAACATATGGCATGCGCGCGTTACCGCTAAAGCGCTCACGGTGGCGGGCAAGGAAATCCCAGTATAGCGCATTGAACGGACAAGCACGTTCACCCACTGAAACCGTTGAGTCATAGGCGCAACCATCACAATAGTTGCTCATACGGCGAATGTAATTACCGCTGGCGGCGTAAGGTTTGGATGCCAGCACCCCACCATCAGCATGCAGCGCCATGCCAAGCGTATTGGGGGCTTCAACCCATTCATAAGCATCAGCGTAAACCGCGAGATACCATTCATGCACAGCCTGGGGGTTGAGCCCGGCCAGCAATGCAAAATTGCCAGTGATCATAAGGCGTTGGATATGGTGCGAGTAGGCGTGGTTATAGGTGTGGGTTAAAGCCTCACGCATACAGGCCATGCGCGTATTGCTGGTCCAGTAGAACTCTGGCAGTGGCTCATTGGCGTTCAGGGCATTACGGGCAGTGTAGTCCGGCATGTAGCGCCAATAAACGCCGCGTACATATTCGCGCCAGCCAAGCAACTGGCGAATAAAGCCCTCAGTTGCATTCAACGGCGCGTGTCCCGCACGGTAGGCAACCTCAGCTTTTTGGCAAACTTCCAGCGGGTAGAGAAGCCCGGCATTGATATAAACCGCCAGCAGGGAATGGTTCAGGTAAGGCTCACCCTTAACCATAGCGTCTTGATAGTCGCCAAAACCTGGCAGGATATGTTCAATAAAATGGTCAAGCTCACGCAGAGCCTGTTTACGTGTCACGGCAAAATGAAAAGGCTCTAGCTGGCCATAACCATCAGGAAAGTGGCGTTTCACTAGGTCAAGGACTGCCAGCGTGATCGGGTCTTTGCGGAAACTGAGGCGTTCAGGCGATGTGAGGCCAGCCTTGGGCGGCTTGCGGTTTTCCGCGTCATAGTTCCATCGCCCGCCAACTGGCTTGCCATCAAGCTCCATCAATACATTATGGCGCTTGCGCATGTCACGATAGAAATATTCCATCCGCAATTCGCGGCGCCCTTCGGCCCAGTCATTGAACTGCGCGTGGGTGCATAAAAATCGCGTGTCCGGCTGAATTTCGAGCGGCACCGGGAGTGCGAGCCGCAGTGCTTCGAAGCCTTCGCGAAGCCGCCATTCGCCCGGTTCTGTCACGATGATACGGTTTGGCGCCAGCGCTGCTACCGCGCGCAGAATTTCACCATCGAGGGTCTGGCTGTTGCCGGGATCGTCAATTGGTACATAGCGCACGCGGTAGCCGGCGGCGCGCAAGGCTTCGGCAAAATGTCGCATCGCTGAAAACAGAAAGGCGATTTTCTTGACATGGTGGCGTACATAACTGGCCTCAGCCATCACTTCGGCGATCAGGAACACGTCATGCTCCTTGTCAGCTCCCGCGACGACCTCAAGCTGTGAGGACAATTGATCACCAAGTATTACGCGCAACACAGTTTCAGCCAATCAATGCGTCCCTTTCTGCTAACGCTATCCATATACGCTGTATCCGGGGCAATAACAGCGTAGATGCGCAAACTTCAGTTGTCGTATTGACGTGCTCCCCGATTTGTACGCACTCAAACATAGAATCCTACTCTTTTGTGGTGAGTTTCCGGCGCACGAGTGCCAAGGATTTGCAGCTTATGCTGCGACTAGGGAAAATTATCCTGGGCGATAAGAGTAATTGGACACGCCAGTGAGGCCACCCTCTAACCTCACATGGCGCTCCGATTTTTTGCAAAACCGTACTACGGCGGGTGAATAACACTGTGTCGCAATATGCCCTGCACGTAAGTTGGACGATCAGGCCAAAAACGTGAGAGGAAAGATTATGACCGGGGCTTGCTGGCGGTGCCGGGCGAGTACGGCGTGGCCAGCATTTTGTTCCCCCGCCAACGCGGGGATGGCCCTTCTGGCTTGAACGTAACCACCTGGCCCCCCATCCACCCCACAACACCAAATCTTCCCACTTGCCGCCCGCTTATGTTCACTATATGTTCTTCTTCTTCTCACCACAACCGGAGTCGGCGATGAACTATAACGGGGGTAACACCACAGGCTTCGTCTCTCCGGCGGGGGATAGCCTGGAAGGCCGGATTGATCTGTCTGCCACGCTCGATCTTTCGCGCCCCAGCCGTTACCCGGTGCGGGTTGCCGGTGATGCACTGGCCTCGCGCGGCATAGTCTCGGGCGACATTCTGATTGCTGATGCCGCCTTCCCGCCCGCCCACGGCAAGGTGGCGGTGGTGATGATGCATGGCACCGCACTTGTTGGCCAATTGGCATTTACAAAGGGACAATGGTGGCTCGCCTCTGGCCATGCTGGCGTTCAAGCCGTGCCAGTTACCGGTGATGAGGCCGAGATCTGGGCCGTTATCACTGGGCTGGTGCGTACCGAAGTATAGGACCCATGGCGGTTTTTGGGTTAATTGATGGTAATAGTTTTTATTGCGCGGCAGAACGCGCCTTCGCGCCGGAATTACGCGGTGTTCCGCTGGTGGTGCTGAGCAACAATGACGGTTGCGCCATCGCTCGCACGGCCGAGGCCAAAGCCATGGGGATTAAAATGGGCGAGCCCTGGCACCTCGCGCAGCGCCGGGCTGAGTGCAAAGCGGTGGAATGGCGCTCCAGCAATTACCCGCTGTATGGCGATATGAGCCGGCGGATGTATGAGGTGTTGGCCGCCCGCGTGCCGCAGGTGGAGCCCTACAGCATTGATGAGATGTTCCTTGACCTTACCGGCCTGCCGGATGTTGAAAGGCTGTGCCACCGCCTGCGCGATGAAGTTCGGCGCATTGCCAAAATCCCCACCTGTGTTGGCATCGGCCCCACCAAAACCATCGCCAAACTCGCCAACCGCATTGCTAAGGATGATGTGGCGCTGAACGGCGTGTGCGATTTACGCGGTGAGGCCGACCGCACCCGCTATTACGCTGAGCTTTCCATCAGCCGCGTTTGGGGGATTGGCAGTAAAACCGCCGCGACACTGCAAAATCTGGGCATTGTTTCCATTGCTGATTTTATCAAATTAGCGCCTGAGCAAGTGCGCGATGTTCTTACCGTTACCGGCGCGCGCGTACAGGCGGAGCTGCGTGGCCAAAGCTGCCTGCCGTTCACATTAATGCCCCCGCCGCGCCAAGGCATTGCGGTTACGCGCTCATTTGGGCAAATGGCTAACACTTGGGGGCAGTTGCGTGAGGCGGTGGCCGCCTTTGCCACCCGTGCGGCTGAAAAACTGCGCGCCGAAGGGCTGGAGGCTGGCCACTTATCAGTTTTTGCGCACACCAACCCGCATAATGGCGATCCCTGGTACAGTGCCAGCCGCGCTGCGCAAATTGAACCAACATCTGACACGCTAGCACTATTGAGTGAGACCATGCGCCTGTTGCACGCCTGCTGGCGCCCCGGCCACCGTTATTTCAAAGCCGGTGTCATGCTGGCCAATCTTACCCCGGCCCGCCAGCAGGGGCAGATGTTTGCAACACGCGACACTGTCAAATCCGCCCGCGCTATGGCGGCACTTGATGCGGTAAACGCCCGTTTTGGCCGCGGCATGTTACGCCCCGCTGCCACCGGCACCGCTATGGCCTGGAAAAGCCGCCAAGCACAGCATTCTCCACGCTATACCACCCGCGCCGAGGAGATGCTGGTGGCGACAGCGTTTTAAGCAGATGTGGTGGAATGTTCATGATAATTCAAAAAACCCAGACTAATGGTGTTTTGGGTTTTAACAATTGTATGCGTTACATGTTGGCGCACAATATCGTTAAAGCCTTACTTACAGCCTGTGCAAATGAGTGAAGTAGGCTATCTACCTAGAATCAAGGAGTGAATGCCCATGCGCCGATTGCTTTTTGTCCTACTTGCCGCCTCCAGTTTCGCCACGTCGGCATTCGCCGCATTACAACCAGGTGCGCCGGCCCCGCTATTTACTGCCACCGCAACATTGGGCGGTAATGACTATCCATTCATACTGGCTGATGCTCTCAAGCGCGGGCCAGTTGTATTGTATTTCTACCCCGCCGCCTTCACCCCTGGCTGCACAATCGAGGCGCATGATTTTGCAACCGCAATGCCGCAATTCACGGCTCTGCACGCCACCGTGATCGGTGTCTCACGCGACGGTATTGCAATTTTGAAGAAATTTTCGGTCAGTGAGTGCCGGAGCAAATTTCCTGTTGCCGCAGATGAATCAGGTATCATTACCAAGGAATATGATGCGACGATACCAACTGCCCCTGCTTATGCGAACCGGATCAGCTATGTTATCGCACCGACAGGTCAGATTATTTACACCTACGATGACCCTGACCCGGCAGACCACGTAAAAAATACCATGGCGGCGGTCAAAGCCTGGGATTTAGCGCACCCTGCTCCGTGAATAATATCAGCTCAACGCATTAAATCACCGAAACGCCCAACGCAGCGTTTGCGCCACCCCGAATGTGCCTGCCCGTACCAGCGGGCGCGCGAGCAACGGGTTACCCAAATTATGCATCCGCAACGCCCAGTCAGGCAACAAATCCACCGCCGCCTGCATGGTGAGTGCCTGAAACGATTCTGAGGCAAAATTATCGGCTGGTTGGTTTTGTAGAATATGCGCTACCTCGCGTGTCCGCGCATCATGGCGCAAAGCCGGGCGCATCTGCCGCATTAGCTTAGTAGCTTCGCGCCGGCTGCGCGGCACCGGATCAGCGCCGAGAGCCACTGCAACCACCGCCATCTCATCGAAATACTTGTCCTGATCAATGATTGTCATGCCAGGCTCAGCGTAACGGATCCAGGCATCCAGAAAGCATACCGTCTCTGTCACATGCACCCAGGCTAGCAGGTCCGGGTCATCCGCCGCATAGGCTGTGCCATCTGGCAGCACCCCGCGCACTGCAGTGTGAATTTGCCTCACGCGCTCAATAATCGCCATCGCTTCCGCTTTGTCACCATATGTTGTCAGCGCAATAAAACGCGCTGTGCGGCGTAACCGCCCCCGCATATCGTCGCGAAACCGCGAATGGTCCCACACACCGCCAAGCACGGCGGGATGCAGCATTTGCATCATCAACCCTGCCACCCCGCCCACCATCATTGAAGTCACATCGCCATTCACGCGCCAGGCTACGGCGCGCGGCCCAAACAAACCGTCGGGCCGCCGTACCACCGGCGTCTCCCCGCGTGATTGGTCGTTGAAAACTGCCACAACCTTGCCAACAATCGCACGTTTGATCGGCTGGGTCAGCGTCTCGAGGCCGGTTGGCCTACGCGCGGGCATTGGCCGGTTGGAGTAGGTTGGTTTCAAACGCATGGCACATTCGAAGCATCTGCCCCCGGATAGGCAAAATGCAAGTGACGCCTGTTAAACCTCCGTAGTTGCCAACGCCGCTTGAATAGCATGGAGGTTGGCAGCGGTGGTTGATGGCGTGCCATCGCCCATAAATGGGAAAAGCCACGTATGGTTGCAGCGGTAACGAAAACCCCCTTAACCTGCGCCCTATGAAGCAAACGCCCAACCCGGTAGAAAAATTCATCCACCGCTGGCAGGGCCATGAAGGCGGGGCCGAACGTGCCAATTACGGCATGTTTCTCTCCGAATTATGCGACATTATCGGCGTGCCCCGCCCCGACCCCGCGCAAGCCACCACTGCACAAAACGACTATGTTTTTGAACGTGCTGTAAAGCTGGTGGGGGAGGATGACACCACCAGCACAGGCCGGATTGACCTTTATAAGCGCGGCTGCTTCGTGCTGGAGGCCAAACAGTCCCGTTTAAAAGGCGGCAGTAAAGCCCTCCAGGGTAATTTATTCACGGGCGACGACCCTGATGACCCCCCCGGCAAAAACACTCATTTGAGCGCAAAACACGCCGCCGCTGCCAATGTAATGATGATGAACGCCCGCAACCAGGCTGAGGGCTATGCCCGCGCCTTGCCGCCAGACCATGGCTGGCCGCCGTTCATTATTGTGTGCGATGTGGGGCGCGTGCTGGAGCTGCGGGCAGATTTTTCATGCCAGGGCAAAAACTACGCGCAATTCCCAGACCGTCAAAATTTTCGCATCACCATGGAAGACTTGCACCGCCCGGAAATCCGCGAGCGCCGCGCTTGGTCTGGACCACGCCGCTGGCGTTGGACCCTGCCCGCCAATCCGCCAAGGCAACACGGGAAATCGCCGCCCAACTTGCCAATGTTTCCCGCGCGCTGGAGAGCCAAAAATTTGCCCCCCAGCGTGTGGCCATGTTCCTCATGCGCTGCCTGTTCACCATGTTTGCCGAAGATACCGGCCTGCTACCTGAAAAATCCTTCAACCAACTGCTGGCGGAATGTGAGACACAGCCAGAAAGCTTCGTGCCAATGGTAACGCAGCTTTGGGTAGCCATGGATAAAGGCGAATATGCCTACGCCATCAAACAAAAAGTCCGCCGCTTCAATGGCGCGTTCTTTAAAAATAGCGAGGTGCTGCCCCTGGGTGTGGCGCAAATCTCCGCCCTTCGCACCGCCGCTGTGTATGACTGGCGCGAGGTGGACCCCTCTATTTTCGGCACGCTGCTTGAACAAGCACTAGACTTGGCAGAGCGTAAATCCTTAGGCGCGCATTACACGCCGCGCGCCTATGTGGAGCGGCTGGTGGTGGCCACAATCATTGAGCCATTGCGCCAGGACTGGACACAAGCCTTGGCCACCGCCGAGCGCCAGCAAAGTGAGGGCCGCGACAAAGACGCTATCGCCACCATTCAGGCCTACCACACCAGCCTGTGCGGCCTTCGCATTCTGGACCCTGCCTGCGGCACCGGCAATTTTCTCTACGTTTCGCTGGAGCTGCTAAAGCGGCTGGAGGGCGAGGTGCTGGACGCGCTGCATAATTTCGGCGGCTTGCAACAGCTTATCGAATCAGTGGACCCGCACCAGTTTCTCGGGCTGGAGCTTAACCCGCGCGCCGCCGGCATTGCCGAGCTGGTGCTGTGGATTGGTTATCTGCAATGGCATTTACGCACCAAAGGCGGCTTTCCCGGTGAGCCGATTTTGCGTGATTTCAAAAACATCGTGGTTATGGATGCGGTGCTGGACAATACCGGCGCCAAACCCCGCCGCCCGAAATGGCCGGAGGCGGAGTATATTGTGGGCAACCCGCCTTTTATCGGCGGCAAGGATGTGCGCGCCCGGCTTGGCGATGATTACGCTAAAAACCTTTGGGCAGCGCATGAACAAATGAATGACAGTGCTGATTTTGTTATGTACTGGTGGGACCACGCTGCTTTGCTGCTGGGCCGCCGGGGCACCAAACTGCGCCGGTTTGGCTTTGTTACCACCAATTCCATCACCCAGGTGTTTCAGCGCCGCGTGACTGAGCGGTTTTTTGCCGCCAAGCCGCCGGTTAGCTTGCTCTACGCCAGTCCGGATCACCCGTGGACCAAGGCGCAACAGGATTCCGCCGCCGTGCGCATCGCCATGACAGTTGGCGTATCTGGCAAGCATGAGGGTATATTGGCTGAGGTTGTTCATGAGGAAGGGCTGGATACTGACACGCCCATGGTGCTGCTGAAGCAGAGCCCCGGCATCATCAATGCTGATCTGACCGTGGGTGTGGATATTGCCGGAGCGCAGGCACTCAAGGCTAATGAAGGCTTGGGCTATCGCGGCATGCAATTGATCGGCGCGGGCTTTATTGTTTCCCCTGAAACGGCCAAAACCCTTGGGCTGGGCAAACGCGAAGGGCTGGAGCGGCATATTCGCCCCTACCGCAATGGCCGAGACCTCACAAGCAATTCTCGCGGCGTAATGGTCATCGACCTGTTCGGGCTAACAGCGGAGGAGGTGCGGAAGCATTACCCGGAGGTGTATCAACATGTTTTGGTGAACGTGAAACCGGAACGGGACACAAATAACCGCGCCTCGTACAAAGATAACTGGTGGATATTCGGCGAGCCGCGCAAGGATTTGCGCCCAGCGCTGGCGAGTTTGCCCCGCTACATCGCCACCGTGGAAACAGCCAAGCATCGCGTGTTTCAATTTCTTGATGCGTCGATTCTGCCGGATAACATGTTGGTGGCAGTTGGGTCAGCTGATGCGTTCCATTTAGGGGTGTTATCATCGCGGTTTCATGCGGTTTGGGCCGCTTCGACTGGTGGCACATTGGAGGACAGACCCCGCTACACCAAGTCGCAATGTTTCGACCCGTTTCCCTTCCCCGCAGCCACCGACGCGCAACGGCGTAAAATCGCGGCCATCGCCGAAGACCTGGACGCGCATCGCAAAACCGTGCTGGCCGATCCAGAGAAAAACCTCACCCTCACCGGCCTGTATAATATTCGCGAAGCCATCCGCCAGCACGGCATCGCCAGCCTGGACGCAGCGCAAAAACAAACCATGGCCGATGGGCTGGTGCTGATTTTGAACGAGCTGCATGACCGGCTGGATGAAGCCGTGGCGCAGGCTTACGGCTGGCCGGTGAATTTGCCGGTGAATTTGCCGGGGGCCGAGATTTTGGCGCGGCTGGTAGCGCTCAATAAAACCCGCCTGGCCGAGGAAGCCCGCAACAAGGTGCAATGGCTGCGCCCGGACTACCAAATCCCCCGCTTTGGCACCGCGCTGGAAAAACTAGATTTGGTGGGCGAAATGCGCGAAGCCGCACCTGAGAGTGCCGCCCGCAGCATTTTCCCCGCTGATGAGGTGGCGCAAACAGCTGAAATAATGTCCGTGCTAGCCAATGCCACATCGCCTTTAAGCGCTGGCGATATTCTGCTGCGCTTCAAACCCGGCAAAACCTTGCGCCCGAAAGTGGACGCCGTGCTAAACGGGCTGGTCCGCATGGGCATTGTAAACACCACCGCCCGCCAATTCTCACTCCGCCGCGGCGCGTAACAAGCCGGCAGCGCAATGCATTAGCAACACAGCCCTAAATTAGGCGATGTAAAATTAAATATGTAATTGAAAAAAATGGCGTCCAAAGCACGCCAATGCCACGCTACCAACGAATAACGAAGCGGCAGTAGCGGCCACCGCAAGATTTGCAATCTGTTTCCATAACATGGGTGGCGGGTGAGACCAGAACTTCAAACAGTCTTTGAAACACAGCAACATGCCAACTGCATAATGGCACGGTGGACGATTTGTTTGTGCAAAGCGGGTTATCTGCAATTTCAAAACTGAGAGGCCTGCCGGTACGGGCAGTAAAAATACCAGACCCAACAAAGGTCCAAGCATTGTTGCGGATGGCTGATACCAAAATTTTAGCAGCGATGTTTGAAGGCAGCAGCTTTAAGCTAAATTGCACCAAGCGTGGAATGCGGTAGGCCAGCAAATAGTCAGCGGTTCGCTTGCCTGCGGCCGCCAAAAGGGCCTCAGCCATGGCGGGTGGCACGGTGGAGCGTAACATATTATGCAGTAACGCTGCTTTATGCTCATCAACCATGGCGGTTGGCGGGTGCGTTAACCAGCCAGCCAACCCTGCTTTTGTAAATATCGAAGAAGAAACGTCGTGCAAACCTGACGCTTGTAATACCAGCAAAAGCTGGATGACGGCGTTGGGGCCAATTTTACCTGCATTGGTTGAATGCACATCAACGGCCCCGTTAATGCAAGTTACATTCATCGGAGCAGGTATGTTGGTGCAACTCTGTATCATGGTCGTGTATTTCTAAACAACCAACGGGTGGCATCATGCTGGCTTTACGCGCCATTGCTTTACGGTCCTTGGCTTTGCGGGCACGGTCACCATTGGCTTCCCAATCTGCCATTTGGGCGGGCGCGATGGTCCGTTGATTGTCAAAATGAAAATCAACTTTGCCCTTAGATTGTGGTCCCCAGTAGCCAACCTTTCCAAGGTCATAAAATTTACGCTGAAACCCGGCTTTTAAAAAAGCCTTCAGGCAGCCCAATAAGTAACGCCGGCGTTGCCCAGTGCCTGACCATGGATAAGAAAATAACGCTTTGCGCGTATAAAACCGGCGATAATTATTCATCACCCGGTCAAGCAACTCGGCACGGTCCATTGCCTCGGGCTTAATGATAGGGGTAACAAAATTATATTTCTCAAAATCGAAAACTTCGACCTTATCGCTCAGTTCCTGGAACAAAGCTGTAAATGGCCAAGGCGTGTACATTGACCAGTTTGCAAGATCAGGTTTCCAATCAAGCGCCATGCGGTAGGTTTCTTCCAGTGTTTCGGCGGTCTCATTTTCAAGGCCAACAATAAACTGGGCTTCTACAACAATACCTGCATCGCGCAGTAGCTTTATGGCTTTTTTATTGTCAGCTACTTTGGTCTCTTTGTTAAACCGGTCAAGCTGCAATTGCGCTGCGGCTTCAGTGCCAAGCGAGACATGGATAAGCCCAGCCTTACGATAAAGCGGTAGATAGGCTTCATCGCGCAAAATATCAGTCACCCGCGTATTGATGCCCCAATTAACATGTGCAGGAAGACCGCGAAGGATGAGCTCCTCGCAAAATTGGATAAATTTTTTACGATTAATTGTGGGCTCTTCATCCGCAAGGATAAAAAACTTCACGTCATATTTTTTATAAAGAGTTTCTATTTCATCAACAACCTTTTTAGGGTCCCGTACGCGATAGTCACGCCAAAATTTCCATTGTGAACAAAATGAGCATGTGAACGGACAGCCGCGCGCCATGTTAGGAATGGCAACCCGGCTGTTCATGGGAATATATTTGTATTTCTCCCACTCCAATATCCCCCAATCGGGGTTTATGGCATCCAAATCTTTAATGGTTGGTGCGGCTTGTGTTGCAATAATTTTAGCATCGACTGAAAAATTATCAGTGTAAGCAATACCTTTAATCGTTTCACGCTGTGCGGGCCACCCACCATTGGCAACAAGCTGCATAAGGTTAATTAAAATCTCCTCACCTTCGCCACGCACAATAACATCAATCCATGGCGCTTCAGACAACACTTGCTGGTACATAAATGTGGCATGAATACCACCTAATATGGTAAGAGCTTTGGGGTGTAACTGCTTGGCAATTTCAAGCGCGCGTTCTGCTTTGTAAATAGAAGGTGTGATTGCCGTAGCACCAATGACATCTGGCTTTTCTTTGATAAGTATCTCACGGAGTTGATCATCCGTGAGGTTATTTGTCATCGCATCGATAAAACGAATATCAGAAAATCCAGCCGCCTTTAGCGACCCCGCAAGGTAAGCAGCCCATGATGGCGGCCAGTTGCCGGCAATTTCTGCGCCGCCAGAATGGTAATTTGGATGAATAAGAAGGATACTCATTATGGAATTGCCCCATTGAGTAAATATGAGTTGACAGGTTGTGGATCAATTCGAATTGACATATATCAAGTAGAATAATTTATTTACTTGCTAAATATAATTTATGATGCCCAGAGGTGGCTGGCATTGTCTGAACACCGTTTCGCTTTGTATAAGTGGTATCTCTGCCGGGTTTGTTGATAGTATTCTGGTATTTGCGCCTCGAGTAAGGACGGCGTAGCTTGACTAAAGTGGGGCCCAGATACTGGCGGCGAAAATTTTAGGCAGCTGCAAGAACCAGGGCCTGGGCGAAGCAGGCTTGGTCGAGCGTACGCGAGCCGAGGCTCGAATGAGGGCGCCGGCCATTGTAGAAGGTCTGATATCGGCCTAGCCCGGCGCGGGCTTCAGCGATGCTGGCATGGGCGGACAGATATACCTCCTCATATCTCACCGAGCGCCAAAGTCGCTCGACGAATACATTATCGCACCAGGCTGCCTTGCCATCCATGCTGAACCGCCCCGGATTTACCGGAGGGCAAAACTCTCGGGGGATTGCCCGTTATGGAACAGAAGAAGATCTCGAAGCCTTATTCGCCTGAATTTCGTGACCGTGCGGTCCGGCTGTTTATGGAGCATCGTGAAGATTACCAAAGTGAATCCTCGGCCTACATTGCCATTGCCGGCAAGCTTGGCTGTTCGGCCGACAGCCTTCGTGCCTGGTGCCAGCAGGCCCAGCGCGATGGTGGCGAGCGGCCCGGCTCGAGCAATGCAGAGAAGGCCCGTTCCGCAAACGATTGCTTTTATTGAAGAACACCGCGGTGTGTTCGGGGTCGAGCCGATCTGCAAGGTTCTGCCGGTCGCTCCGTCAACATACTACAACCGGATGGCTATTGCGAAAGATCCCGATCAAGCCTCAGCGCGCAAGATTTGGCATGCGTTACGTCGAAACAACCTAAACGTGGCGCGCTGCACGGTGGAGCGGCTGATGCGGCGATTAGGCTCTGCCGGCGTCGTACGAAGCAAGAAGATCATCACCACGAACCCTGATACGTCACAGCTATGCCCTGATGATAAAGTAAACCGACAGTTCATTGCGCAACGGCTTATTTAGCTCTGGATGTCGGACTTCACTTATGTGCCAAAATGGTCTGGAACCGTCTCTTTCGGGCGATTGCTTGAACCAGTGGCGCAATGGCCCTCACCCTTTGTGATCGGTGTGTTTGCCCGGCGCATTGTTGGTTGGAAGGCTTCAACATCGATGGCAACTCAATTCGCTCTGGATACTTTGGAGCAGGCGCTTTGGCAACGAAAGCTGCCCGCAAACAAAGACTTAACCCACCATTCGGACCGCGGGTCACAATATTTATCAATTAAATAAACCGGGCGTTTGGCCGATGCCGAGATCAACCTCTCTGTTGGAACCGTTGGGGACGCCTATGATAATGCCCTGGCAGAATGCGTCATCGGCCTGTTCAAAACAGAAACTATCAACCAGATGGGTCCGTGGAAATCCATGCGTGAGGTGGAGTGGGAGACCCTCAAATGAGTGGATTGGTATAATAACCGCCGCCTGCTCGCACCCATTGGGTATATCCCACCAGCAGAAGCAAAGGAGGCGTTCTATGCAAAATTGAATACACTCGATATAGTCGCCTAGTTATTGAACAAACAGCCCTCCGGTAAACCCGGGGCGGTTCATCCCCCCCCCCGCAACCAGATTGATTTGTTGGCGTTGCCAACCTTCAAAAACCAGGCTCATTTGTCGTCTAAATCAGGATTTTCTGGTGGCTCGCTGGGCAGTTCGGGGGGCAGATCGTCAGGTGCCTGCTCCACGCCTGTTGTGTCATCGGGTTCAGGCGGGGACATCACCGGTGTCTGGTCCAGCGCGTCACTCTGCTGCGGGTCGAGATCAATAACGTTCGTAGCCTCCAGATTACCGTCAATTTCGGCGGGCTGAAGTCCGCTCAGCTTGTCGCCGTCTGGAAGGTTCTGTACTTCAAGGCCGTCGGGCGAACGCACCGTGCCATCGCTGCCCTGGAAATAATCGGACACCTCGACGCGCGTGCCAGCAGGCCCGGCCAAAGATGGGCCCGGAACAATGCTTTGTGCGACTAGCCCGTCTTTTTCGGCCATGCCGATAACAACAACCTGGCTGCCTGCCGTAGGCAGGACAACTGCTGGCCCTAAAATAACAGGAATCCCAGCGACCATAAGTCGGCCGTCATGGATTGTAACGGGGCCAAGTATCTGCGCGACGGCGCCCGGTGCTGGCTGGACATTGCCAGCAGCCCAGCTGCCGTTGGCGCGCAGTTGAGCCGAAACAGCAACCATATCCCCAAGTTTAAGCCCAGCAAAAATAGGCACTTTTGGGGCATCCATTATCTGCCCCATAACCATCGCCTGGTGGCCGCCATCACCAACCGCTGACACCGGTCCAATCACCGGATGCACAATGTCGATGCTTTCTGCGTAACCACGCTTCGCGCCGGTGATCACACCCTCGACGCGGGCGATATCGCCCACCTGCAAACTCGCGACTGTTGCCGGGTGACCATCGACAATTACAAGCGTATGGCTATCAAACATATATTCACGACCATTCAAAAATACGCTGCCGAATGCTTGAATCGGCCCATAACCGAGAACGGCCATACCGTGCCGCGTGACTCCCGTTCCGCCAATGCCGCCGGTTTCCTGGCTCACCCCTGTGCCACCAATTCCCCCCGTTTCGCTGTTCTGGGCCAAAGTGGGCCTGGCCGACACCAAAGCCAGCACCAAGGCAAGCAACATAAGACTCTGACGGTCAAGGCGCATCGTCGGCATCCGTTTCATAATAATACACACCAAGCCGCATGCGCTTTTGCGTCTTATCAATAGCTTGGGGCGGCAGGTCGGTTCCAGCCACACTGTTTTTCAACAACGCCTCATTTGCTTCACGCAGAAACTGCTCGGCCAAGCGGCCCAGATGTGGACGTAATGCTTCCAGAAACCCGGCGGGGAGGCCGTTATGAAATAACGCGCGCTCGATAAAAGGCGGTGTCTTGCCCTCAAGGTTACTGAAAGCGGCACGCAGATGGTCACCTATATTTGCCCCCAGGAAGAGCATTTTTTCCTCTGGCACGGCCGGTGTGTATGAGGCGCGGACCAAGCGCAGCCGCCCATCCGGCTCTACTACAATCGCGCCTGACCGCTCTAGCTCCCCGATGACGGTACGGGCCCGAACATCTACCCTGGCGGCGCGCAGCAACGTGTCGAAATTTTCTCCATCAGCGCCATGCACTGCCAGATTACGCGGCGCCCCTGTATGGTCTCTAAATTCCGGGGCGGTGCTCCAGGTGGCGACCACACGGGCGGCCATGTTCACCCCGGTCATAGTGCTTTTTTCATCGTCGGCTTTGGGAGATTCGGCCTCCACCCGCAGACGCTTGACCTCACGACGGTTGATGCCAGTCACCAGACTCAGCGTGCTGTCTGTCGCTGGGGTTTCCTCGGAGGGACGTCGCAGTGCCTCCTCGACATATACCTGCTTCAAAAGATCCCGCATGGCGATATAGCCGACCCCGCGGTTTATTAGCGCGGCAATCAGCGGCCTCAGCAAGCGGCGCACCATCCTAGATATCTCGGGGGTCAAAACCGGGCTCCCTCCCGGCTCTTGGCGCTCTTGCGATAACGCGGTAACTTGTCCCACATTATCAGTTGGCTAATAGGAGAAACAGGATGGGCCTTCGGGGCCGCGGAAGGGTAGGGTGTCTCGCGGTGCTGATGGTCTGCCTGGCCATACAAAAGCCAGCCTTGGCGGCGGGGTACAGCACCCTGTCGGTCATGCCGTCCTTTTTTGCCGGCCAGAATCAGAACAACTCCCAGGTCAGAGTCTATGATCTGCCGCTGACCCTGACTTACCATGCCAAAAACTGGCGCGTTAGCATCACCGCACCATTTCTGGCGGTCAGCGGCCCTGGCGTTCTGAATGCTGGCGCCATCATTGCTATTCCCCGCGCCTATGGCACGCGCGCGGGGCTTGGCGATATTTGGCTGAAAGGCAGCGTTTCACTTGACCGCCCCGCCAATCTCCGCCCGGAAATATCGCCGTATGCATTACTTGTATTACCCACCGGCGCGCGGTCGCGCGGTCTGGGCACAGGCGCCACTAACATTGAGACTGGTGCCGAGTTTCTCTGGCACTCGGGGCATTTTTATCCGATGGCGCGCTTTGGCTACCGAGTCGCTCACACCCGCCATGGCTATCGCTGGCGTGACAGGTTTCTTGTCGTCGCAGGGAGCAGTTATAGCTTTGGCCAGGCCGGGTTTGTCACACTGGAATTCGAGCGGCGGGGCAGCGGGCGGCATCACCAACCGCCAGCCGAAACCTTGTTTCTGGCTTTTACACGGCCAGTGAATAAACATTTGTCCATCACGGTTTTCGCATTGCACGGATTTACGTCCAGCAGCGCGACCAACGGCGCCGGTATCGGCGCCACTGTCCGTTTTTAAGGTACTCGCCGCTTGCCTCGAAGCCAAGGTGGAAACTGACATATTAAACTTCATTAAGCATGCTTTAAACCAAATCTAATTTTTCGTCCATGATTTGAGGGATATTGTTCCTCATGTTTTTTTACCGCGTGTTTATTAGGCAGAAACTGTATCGACCAACCAGATCATATGTAGGATCCGATCGTCTTAAGCCGTTCGATATAAGCATATACGCGAAGCGTAGAGTCAAACTTAAAATATTGATTTTACTTTGTTTTTTTTCAAATAATGGTGATCAGGGCATAATTTTAGTAAATCAATCTCCATAAATACCAAATTTAACATCATGCTAAACCGGTCCCATAGCGTAGGCGCCTTCGCGCAATGCTGACTTTGTTTTGCGCTTGACTGTGGAACTTTCTTACACAATACATGGCGACGAAATATTTAGCAGGTTACAACGTGCAAAATCTTCATCTCGTCCCAACGACCGCGCCGTCTTTCCCGGATTTACCAACGGGCGGCAGCACGACCCGCCGCGTGTTTCTTTATTCCCACGATACGTTCGGTCTCGGGCATTTGCGCCGCAACCTCGCCATTGCCCACCGGCTCCTGGCGGCTGAGGATGCCTTCTCCGTTCTGTTGCTCACCGGTTCGCCAGTGGCGGATATCTGGGACATGCCGACGGCGCTGGAGGTGCAGCCTTTGCCTCCCGTAGTGAAGACCGGCGCTGAGCGTTACGAGTCCCGCGAGCCGGGTAAGCTCTTCGCCATGGTCAAAGGGTATCGCGAGGCGCTGATTTTAAAGCTGGTCCTGCGCGACCGCCCGGATGTATTGTTGGTCGATCATGCGCCAGCCGGCATGAATGGTGAGCTCCTCTCCACCCTTGCCCTGATCCGGCAGGAATTGCCACATACCCGTGTAGTGCTGGGGCTGCGCGACATTCTAGACAGCCCCGCCACGGTGCGCGCCTTGTGGGCCGAACAGAATATTCCGGCACTGCTCGAGGTCGCTTATGACGACATTCTGGTCTACGGTAGCCGGTCTCTGTTTGATGTAGCCGAAGGTTACGGGCTGACCCCCGCCATCGCCGCGAGGTTGCGCTATTGCGGGCATGTTGTAGCCCCTGCTTTGGGGGAGGCGGCGGGGCCATGTTGGGATGTTTTGCGTGCCGCTGGCCGGCCTGTTGTGTTGGTAACGGCAGGCGGTGGTGGCGACGGGCTGGCACTTATTCAAGCTTATTTGCACGGCCTGCCCCCGCCTGGAGAGGCCGCGTTTCACTCGGCCATTGTCACCGGCCCGCTTATGCCCGCTGCCGAACGCGCATTTCTGGAGCGGCTCGCGTACGCTCGGGCGGATGTGGAACTGATTACCTACACTACAAATTTATTGCCAAGTCTCAAGGCAGCGGCGCTAGTTGTCGCCATGGCGGGGTATAACACCACCGCGGAACTCATCGCGCTACGTAAATCAGCCATTCTGGTGCCCCGCGCGGCACCGCGCGCGGAACAACTTATGCGGGCGCGGCAAATGGCAGCGTTGGGCCTCGCCCGCATGGTGGAGCCAGACGAAAATTTAACCACAAATCTCGCGGCGCTGATCCCTGAGGCCTTGCGCGCGCCGCCCCCGACGAGTTGGGCACAGCTTGACCTGGGTGGGGCCGAACGTGTTGTCGAAATTCTGTCCGTACACGAATTGAATGGAGTTTCTGTGGCATGAGCCTGATGCCATTCCCCGGCCCGGTGGCCTACATCATGAAACGCTATCCGCGCCTATCAGAAACTTTCATTCTCAATGAGATCAGGGCGATGGAACGGCTGGGGACGGACTTGCATATATTTTCCCTGTTGCCGCCCGAACCACCACCACATCACCCGTTGGTAGCCGAGGTGGAAGCTCCTTTGCATGTTCTGCCGCCACCGATGGGTGCCAAAATCGCCAGGCTGGCTCGCGCTCACATGGCCACCGCGCTGGCCGCGCCAGGCCGCTATGCGGGCACACTGATGCAGGCGAGCCTGTGGTCTGTGACCAGCCGCTCGCCGCTGGCGGTATGGAAGCATTTTATCCGTGCCGGGTTTGTCGCAGATGAATGCCGCCGCCATGAAATGGTGCATATCCATGCTCATTTCGCGAATACGCCGACCTCGGTCGCGCATTTCGCCAGTCTGATGACAGGGCTGCCTTTCAGCTTCACTGCCCATGCGAAGGATCTCTACCTTACGCCACGCCGGATCATCGCCCGGCGCGTGCGGGCCGCGCGGTTTGTCGCCACCTGCACACGCTATAACGCCAAATATCTTGAGGATATCAGCCCTGGTGCGGCAATCCGCCTGATTTATCATGGAATCGACCTTGACACGTTCGGTGCCGCTGCTCCTCAGCCCGCCGGGCAGGATCGTAAATTGCCATTGATCCTTTCCGTGGGTCGGCTTGTGCCCAAAAAAGGGTTTGTTGATCTGATCGCCGCCTGCGCCATCCTGCGCAGCGCGCACATTCCATTCCGTCTACGCATCGTTGGCGCGGGGCCGTTAAAGGCGACGCTTGATGCGCAAATTGAATCGCTCGGTCTTCGTGACACCGTCACGCTGGCAGGCTCGATGACCCAGGCGGGGTTGGTCTCACTTTATCGCCAGGCGGATCTTTTTGCGCTAGCGCCACGGATCGAGGAAAATGGCGATCGCGATGGGATACCCAACGTGATCGCCGAGGCGATGGCTTGCAGTGTGCCTGTGATCGCCACGGATGTCTCGGGAATACCCGAAATGGTTCGGCATGAGGAAACCGGTCTGCTTGTCCCCCCTCGAGATGCCGTTGCTTTGGCAGGCGCTATTCAGCGGCTTCTGCAGGACCGCGAACTTTCGGCACGCCTGACCGCCAATGGGCGGGCGCTTTTGGAACGCGAATTTGATCTCTGGACCACAACACGGGCGTTGCACAGACTTATCGGCTGCCAGGATTGCGAAGTGCCAGGCGGCTTGGTCTGCCCGGATGAGGATAAGGCGTTGCCCCACGCAGTCGCGCCATGAAGATTCTGTACCTTAATTTCGACCACGGCATTCCGGTTTGTGGTGATAAAGGCGCTTCGGTGCATGTTCGGTCTTTCATTGCGGCGGCGCACCGGCTGGGGCATCACGTGGCGTTGGCATGTAGCACACTCGGCACTGGCAACCCGCCGCCGCCCGCGCTGATCCTGCCACCATGCCCCAGGCCGCGCGCGACCCACAGCGATGCCGCAGAAAAGCAACTGGATAGGGAGCTGGTAAAGCTGGCTGCTGATGATGCCGCCCCGGCCCACGTGTTGGCCGCGCTAGAAGCCTGCAGCTACGTGCCGGACTTGATCTATGAACGCCACGCTTTGCTTCATGGCGCGGGCGTTACCATCGCGGCTCGGCTCGGCGTGCCCCGGTTGCTGGAAGTAAACGCGCCGCTGGTGGATGAACAAAAGCGCTTCCGGGGGCTGGTTCTGGAGGATGAGGCACGGGCGATCGAACGCAGATCCTATCAAAATGCAGCCGCCATCATTGCGGTCTCCGAGGCTGTGGGCTGTCATGTTGGCGAGGTTCTGGGGCAGCGCCAGTACGTTCATGTGGTGCCCAACGGGGTTGACCTCATCGCCTATGCGCGGAATGATGAAGCACGTAAGGCGTTGCGCGAACGGCTCGCCCTGCCCGCGCATGCGCGACTGGCGGGGTTCATCGGCAGCTTCAAGTCCTGGCATGGCGTGCCGTTTTTAATCGAAGCCTTCGCCGCCATCGCCAATGAAATTCCGGAGCTGTATCTTGCGGCCATCGGTGAGGGTCCAGAGCATGGGGCAGTGGCGGCCAGAGCAGCGGCGCTGGGGCTGAGCGCGCGGGTGCTGCTGCCAGGTCGGGTGCCACATGCCGAAGTGCCGACCTGGCTCGCAGCCATGGATTTCACTGTGGCGCCATATTTGCCGCAGCCGGATTTCTATTTCTCTCCCCTCAAAATCGCTGAATCCATGGCCGCCGCGCGCCCGGTTCTAGCACCGGACACGGGTGCCATAAGCCAGATGATCAGCCACCGGCGCAGCGGTCTGCTGTTTCCGCCTGGCGATCTGGCCGCCTGCACAGTTGGTCTCGCTGAACTGTCGATGGATGTCAGATTGTGCGAAGCCATGGGCCTGCAAGCCCGGCATGAGGCACGGCAATGGGGGTGGGAACAGGTGGTGACCCACAGCCTCGGCCTGGCGGGCAACTTGCATCAGCATCAGCCCGCGGCATGAGCCCCACTTTGCGACGCTGGTGGCTGGTTGAGTATTTGCGGCGGGAATGGCCGGCCCTGGGGGCGGGAAGCATGGTGATGTGCTTGCGCGCCCTGGTGCTGCTGGCTTTCCCGTGGCCGATGAAGGCGATTATTGACAATGTCGTCCTCCAGCACAGTCTGGGGTCCTGGCTAGCACCGCTCCTGGCGGACCCGCACCGACACCCTGTTTTTCTTCTAGACGAGCTGGCGCTGAGCATGCTGGCGCTGGGCGGGCTGGATGCCTTGCTGGTTTACGCAGGCAACCGGGTGCTCCTGAACGCCGGGCAGCGCGTGATGTTTGCCATCCGCTTCAAGCTTTTCGCGCATCTGCAACGCCTGCCGCTGGCCTTCCACCGCAGCCGCCGCAGCGGCGACCTGAATCTTCGGATGAGCGAAGACGTAAAGCAGTTGCAGGATTTCATCTCCTCGCTGGGAATAGACCTGCTGCCGCATGCAGTGACTGTGCTCGGCATGGCGGTTGTGATGCTGCTGCTGGATTGGCGCTACGCGCTGCTCACCCTGGCCGCGGCGCCGCCTTTGGTGATCATTACCGCATTATTCAGCCGCAAGCTGCGTCATGCCGTGCGTCAGGTCCGCCAGCATGACGGCACGTTGAACGGGATTGCCCAGGAAATCCTGGCCTGCGTGCAAGTGGTACAGGCTTTCAGCCGTGAAGCCCATGAGGATGAGCGTTTCTCCGCGCAGGCAGATAAAAGCTTGCGGGCTGGACAGGCCGCCAACCGGATCCAGGCGCAATTCGGTGCGGCGATGGGGCTGGCCATTATCGGTGCTACCGCGCTGATCACCTGGTATGGCGCCCTGCGCGTGCTGGATGGTCGGCTTTCGGCTGGCGAGCTCTTGGTATTTCTGGCTTATTTACGTGGCTTTGCAACACCAGCGCGGCAACTTGCCAAAACCGGGCGCGTTGCCAGCCGCGCGTTGATCGCCATTGAGCGGATCGGTGAATGTCTGGCCGAACAAAGCCCTATGACCGAACGGCCAGGCGCGCTGGCGCCGCTTAACGCCGCGCAACGCATCAGCCTGCAGCATGTGGGGTTCGGCTATCAGCCAGGCCAGAGCGTTCTGCGGGATATCTCCCTCGACCTCACTGCGGGGCGCATGGTGGCGCTGGTGGGGGCCACTGGCTCCGGCAAATCCACCATTGCGAGCCTGGTACCGCGCTTTTACGACCCACAGTCGGGCACGGTACTGTTCGATGGCGTCGATAGTCGCATGCTGAAACTCTCGTACGTACGGCGGCAAGTGGCGCTGGTGCCGCAGGAGCCGGCTTTGTTCCAGGCGACGATCTGGGAAAACATTGCCTATGGCCGTTTAGGCGCCGGGCGGAAAGATGCTCTGGAGGCCGCGGACGAAGTCGGGTTGCAAGCTCTGCTGGCGCAATTGCCGGAAGGCATCGACACGATGCTGTCAGAGCGGGGGGGGGGGGCTTTCTGGTGGCCAGCGCCAATGCGTTGCGATTGCCCGTGCCTTGCTGAGTGCGGCGCCGATCGTGATTTTGGATGAACCGACCAGCAGCCTCGACGCCGCTACGGAGCACCAACTCTGTGGCGCCATCGCCCGGCTGTGCCGGCAACGCGCCGTGCTCATTATCGCTCACCGGCTCAGCACCATCATGCAGGCCAATGAAATTTTACTACTCGAACAAGGCCGGATTATCGAGCGTGGCCGACATACCGACCTCATGAAACGCCAAGGAGCTTACGCGAAGCTATGGACTATGTCATATGGCGAGCAAACCATCGGCCTGCCGCAGGCCGCCAATCAATGAAACTCACTTTATTGATCGCCGCCCTGCTGGCCGTAATACTGGCCTGGCTGTGCCCGGGCACGGCGCGCGCCCAGCCCTGGATACCCGCTGCAGGCCAGGGCACTGCTAAACCTATGGTGCGGCTTTTCTCGGGGGATACCAGCTTTCCCAGCTCCGGCTTTACCACCAGAGCCGTTGCTTCCTCCAAACAATCCAGCACTCAGTTGCGCCTCACCGGAATTGCAGGGCTTGGGCATGGGCTGGCGCTGACTTATGATTTGCGCTGGGGAAATGTCCGGACCTCAAAAAGGGCGCGAAGCGTCTCCAGCAGCGGGTTGCAGGATGAGGAATTCGGCCTTGGCTATGGCCTGACCCAGACGGATTTTTTTGCCAACGCAATTGTGTTTAATGTGGTGCTGCCCGCGGGGCAGACCAAGCCCGCCCCCGCTCAGGGAACCGGGCGCTGGGCTGTGGAGCCGGATTTCGAAGTCGGGGTGCAAAACAGCCGATTCAGTGCCTCGCTTCAGGCCGGACCGCGCGTGTTTCTGGATGGCAATGCTGTCCAGTTACGGACAGAGCTGGACCTTGCCGCCCGCGCCACACCGCGACTTACTTTAACGGGTTCGGTGTTTTTTGTAGATACACCGCAAATCGCCCACACCCTGCCGCCTGGTGCTAGCGGCGAAATCTATAATCTTTTGCGCTTAGGTATGGGTGTTGAATATCAACTGACCCAGCGGTTTCGTCCATTTTTTTCATATGAAGCGAATGTCGCGGGCAAGAGCATCCATGCCGGAAGCCGGTTCGATGTTGGCATCAAGGTGAAATACTAGATGAACCGCCCCGATCGCTCGCTACCGCGCATCGGACTCGTTCGTCACGGCGCTACGGCCTGGAGCCTGGCTAGTCGCTATCAGGGCCGGGCAGACCCGCCACTCTGCCCGCAAGGCCACGCTGAGGCCGCGCGGCTGGCAACGCACGCTGCCGGATTGGCGGTGAGCCTGATTGTGAGCAGCCCGCTGCGACGCGCGCGTGAGACAGCTGCTTGCCTGGCCGCGCGCTGCGCGCTGCCCGCGCCGGAGGTTGATGACGGGCTGTCAGAGCTGGATTACGGCAGTTGGGAAGGTAAAACCCAGGCTGAAATTAAAGCCGTATGGCCGGAGCAAATGCGCGAATGGAAACGCAACCCTACGAATTTCACGTTTCCGGGCGGCGAGTCGCTGGACCAGGCGCAGCGCCGCGTGACCGCGAGCCTGGCCCGCTGGCAAGACGCAGAGGCGGTTCAAACCATCTTGCTAGTGACGCATTCCGGCTGGATCCGTCTGGCTTGGCTCAGCCTGACCGGACAATCGCTGGCCAGCTTCAGAAGCATTAAAATCCTCACCGGCAGCCTGATCTGGCTGAACGATCACCGGAGGGGAGATGCTCAAACAGATTCTATTGGGGAGGTCTTCTCATGCGCGTTGTGATCATCGGCGGAGGCTATGTCGGGCTTGTTTCGGGAACATGCCTCGCGGCATTGGGTGCCGACGTTACGGTGGTAGAAAACAATCCCGCGCGGTTCGATATGTTGTGCGCAGGCAAGATGCCAGTATATGAGCCAGGGCTTGAGGAGTTGAGCGCAAAGATGCGCGGCACCAGACGGTTGAATTTCGTCTCCCATGTCAGCGCCGCCCCCGCCGCCGATATCATCTGCATAGCGGTGGGTACGCCGGCCCGACATGGCGATGGCCATGCCGATCTCAGCCATGTTTTTGCAGCCGTTGAGCAGGCCGCGCAGCATCTTCAGCAGCCAGCGATTTTTATGACCAAATCCACGGTGCCGGTAGGTACTGGGCGGCGGATCGCCGCACTGCTCGCAGAGCTGCGGCCAGAGCTTGCGGTGCACGTCGCATCCAACCCGGAATTTTTGCGGGAGGGTGCCGCGATCGGGGATTTTATGCGGCCCGACCGCATCATTATCGGCACTGACGATCCGCACGCCGCCGGTATGCTGGCCCGCATATACGCGCCATTGATCAAAGCGGGCGTGCCGTTGTTGCAAACCAGCCTCGAAGGGGCGGAACTGATAAAATATGCCGCGAACGGGTTCTTGGCGATGAAGATCGCGTTTGTAAATGAAATGGCCGATCTGTGTGAGCGAATCGGCGCCGATATTGCTGAAGTGGCGCGGGGAATTGGTATGGATACGCGGATCGGCCAGCAATTCCTGCAGGCCGGACCAGGCTTTGGCGGCTCCTGTTTTCCGAAGGATACGCTGGCCCTGATGCGCATTGCCCAGGATGCGGGAGCCCCCTCACGCCTGATTGAAACTGTGGTGAGCGTGAACGACACACGTAAATCAGCGATGGCATCGCGGGTAATCGCGGCGTGCGGAAACGCGGTCCGCGGCAAGCGGATCGCTGTTCTTGGCCTGACCTTCAAGGCCAACACCGATGACATCCGCGAATCACCCGCTATGAGCCTCGTACAACGGCTGATGGATGAAGGCGCGCATGTGCAGGTTTTTGATCCGGCGGGGATGAGGCACGCAAGGTTTCAGCTTTCCAGCGGCGTCAAATTTCACAACAGCGCAATGGATGCCCTGCAAGGTGCCCATGCCGCCGTTTTCGCGACTGAATGGGAGGAACTTTCGTTGGTAACACCTGCACAATTACAATCAACAATGGCCGGCCGCGTGGTTGTTGATTTACGCAACATGCTTGAACAGGATGCTTTTGTGAGATCAGGTTTTGCCTATCATGGCATTGGTCGGCCATCACAGCCGCTTAGTCACGACCCCAAATCTGTCTCGATTTCATCCGCTCAAATAAGGTTGACAGCCTGACATGGCGGGGGCTCTCCAGTTGGCACCAACTCGACCGCGAGGTAATCAGGCAAACTGCCTACCATTTGCACGACATGGTTTCGACATGAAAACCTACGTGTTCAACTTTGCGCGTGCGGCGGTACGCCATGAGCAGATGATTGTTGCAGCCGCGTTGCAAGGTGTCACAATTTCCTTAGTGGAAGCGGTCGATTTTTTTTGCTTGGTGTAAAAGCGGATGATGTCGTCATTCATGATGGGCGACGCAAGTTTTCTGCCTTTCCGCTTTCCTTGGGTGAATTGGCGCTGCTGGCTGACCCATCGGAAAATCCTTGAGAAATTTCTGGAAACCAGGGACTGTGCGGCAGCGATACTGAAAAGACGATGCCATTCGTCTCGACGGTTTTTCCGAGGTTATCGACACTCTCGATTCCCACCCGTATGCTTTGGATCTCGTGACCCTTCATCGCAACCCTCTTAACGCAAGGAACGGAGTGTTGCTGCGCAGTCTCTCACCAGCTAATTTCGACTAATGCCGGTCGTGCCCATATAAATGAGCAACATCGGCTACGTCGTTTCGGCCAGCGACGCACGCAAGATTGTTCAACATAGTGAGTAAATCGTGAGTACCGGTCTGAGCGGGCAACGAAAAATTCTGATAACTGTTTGAATTTATTGGCGTCCCGTAGGGGATTCGAACCCCTGTTACCGCCGTGAGAGGGCAGCGTCCTGGGCCTCTAGACGAACGGGACGAGGCACGCTCTGCCTAGCCCCAGCCCCGGCAGGGGTCAAGCCGGGGCAGCATCGCTGATAAAAAAGCCGGCTGAAACCCGGCCGTTCCAACTTTCCGCCCGCAAATGGCCAACTAAGTGTAGGGGTGCGCCGCCGACGCGCAGTAAGGTGCTCGCCAGTTCATCCTCCTTGGCGCGAAATAACAGCGCTTTCAGCCGGCCACCACCCTCACCCTCAACCATCACCCGAATGGTAGCGCCATCCTTGCCAATCCGGTCAGACTTCACCACCCGCACCCTGGGCAACACAAACAAAGGCTCCTCATTACCATTTCCAAACGGGCCCAGCTTGCCCACCATCTCGGCTAAGGTTGCATCAGCGCCCGCCACCGCCAGCACCGCCTCCAAGGTCAGGTCAGTGGCGGCGGGCAAGCTGCTGGCTTGGGCCAGGCGTTCATCCAAAAATGCATGAAACGCGCTTAAATCCTCAGCTGCCACGCCAAAGCCAGCCGCCATCGCATGGCCGCCGCCGGTTTTCAAAAGGCCCACCTGCCGTGCTGCAATCACCGCCGCTCCCAAATCAACCCCCGGCACCGAGCGGCCCGAGCCTTTGGCAACACCATCAACAATGCCCGCCACCAAGGCTGGCCGATTAAATTTTTCTTTAATGCGCCCCGCCACAATGCCGACCACGCCAGGGTGCCAATCAGCCTGCGCCACCAGCACCACCGCATGCCCTGCGGCAATCTGTGCTGCCGCCAGCGCCAACGCGGTTTGCAAAATATCAGCTTCAACGCTTTGGCGTTGCCGGTTCACATCATCAAGGGTGTGCGCTAACGCCGTAGCCACTTCAACATCATCAGCCAATAACAGCCGCAGCCCCATATCAGGCTCAGCAATGCGGCCAGATGCATTTATGCGGGGGCCAAGCGCAAACCCACAATTCATGGCCGTGGGTGGGGTGGTTATTTTTGCCACGTCCAACAGCGCCGCAATGCCGGGGCGGTTGCGCCTTGCCATCACCCGCAACCCTTGCGTTACAAACGCCCGGTTCAATCCGGTCAGCGGCATCACATCGCAAATGGTCGCAAGAGCCACCAAATCCAGCAGCTCACGCAAATCAGGTTCGGCACGGCCGGCAAAAAACCTGCGCCCACGCAAATTACGCAACAGCGCAATGCAGCCAATAAATGCCACGGCGGTAGCGCAAATATTCCCCAAACCAGACTCACAATCCAACCGGTTCGGGTTCACCAAAGCTGCAATCTGCGGCAACAACCCCTCAGATTTATGATGATCAAACACCACCACATCCACAATGTTATGCAAAGCTACAAACGCATCATGCCCGGTAGTCCCGCAATCCACACAAACAATCAGCTGCGCGCCGCGTTCCACCATGCTGTGCAAAGCCGCCGCATTGGGCCCGTAGCCTTCCAGAATCCGGTCTGGCACATGGTGCAAAACCTGGCATCCCAAACTGCGCAGAACGCTCACCATCAGGGCAGCACTGCACGCGCCATCCACATCATAATCACCAAACACGCCCACACAGCCGCCGGTCTGCACAACATCAGCCAAGCGCGCGGCGGCTTTATCCATATCCTGCAAACTTGAAGGGTCCGGTAGCAACGCCCGCAAGGTGGGGGTGAGAAAATCCGGTGCTTGGGCCAGCGTAACCCCGCGCCCGGCCAGCAACCGGCCCACCAATTCCGGCACGCCCAGTTGCTGCGCTATCGCTTGACCAATCCGCTCTTCCACCGGGCGCCAAACCCAGCGCCGTCCTGTCAGGCTGTGTTCAACCCCTAAGGCCGTCAAAAAGCTCAGTCCGGCGACCATGTTTTGGTAGCAAAATTATGGTGCGCTTCAACATAGCGCACCGTGCCAGATTTACTGCGCATAACAATGGAATGCGTTACCGCGTTGCGGCCAGTGCGATGCACGCCCCGCAACATCGGGCCAGTGGTCACGCCGGTGGCGGCAAACATCACATCGCCCTTGGCCATATCAGCGGTATTATAAATCCGGTGCGGGTCGGTAATGCCCATGCTGCGCGCCCGCTCAATCTGCCCTTCATCCTCAAACAACAGCCGGCCTTGCATCTGCCCCCCAATGCAGCGCAGTGCCGCCGCTGAAAGTACACCCTCCGGCGCGCCGCCCGAGCCCAAATAAATATCAATGCCGGTATCAGGCTGCGACACCGCAATCACGCCGGCCACATCGCCATCGCCAATCAACACAATTCGCGCCCCGGCCTCGCGGCATTTCGCAATAATTTCCGCATGGCGCTCGCGCTCCAGCATGCACACCATCAAATCCGAAACATCGCATTTTTTGGCCCGCGCCAGATTCCGCAAATTCTCAGCCACCGAGGCATCCAGTGAAACAACGCCCTCCGGCAGCCCGCCACCCACCGCAATTTTATCCATGTAAATATCCGGCGCATGCAAAAAATTGCCATGCTCGGCCAGAGCCACGGTTGCAATGGAATTAGGCGCACCCTTGGCAGTAATCGAGGTGCCTTCCAGCGGGTCCACCGCGATATCCATCGCCGGTCCACCCATGCCAACTTTCTCGCCGATATACAGCATCGGCGCTTCATCCATCTCGCCTTCACCGATCACCACGGTGCCATCAATCGCCACCGTATCAAAGGCTTTGCGCATGGCTTCCACCGCCGCGCCATCAGCCTCGTTCTTTTTCCCCCGGCCAATCCAGCGTGATGCCGCCAGTGCTGCCGCTTCGGTCACGCGCACCAATTCCAGCGCTAAATTGCGGTCCCAAATATCTTCCGGCTTTTTGCCACCCATTTGATTTTTCCTTGTTATTAATTAGCTTCAATACGAATTAGCGCCGGGGTTTCCAAAACCGATTCCAACTGAGAAATTCCAACAATCGCCTGCATAATCGCGGCTTCATTGGTCTCATGCGTCACCAGCACAATCGGCACCGCCTCGCCCGGCTTGCGCCCATGCTGCAGCATCGATTCCAGTGAAATCCCATGGTCTCGCAAAATTGCCGTCACATCAGCCAGCACGCCAGGCTGGTCCACCACCATCAGGCGCAGAAAATACGGCCCCACATGCGCTGCCATCGGCACCACCGCCGCCGCTGACAAGGCTGACGCCTTGGCACCCCAAACCGGAATATTGCTGCCACGCGCAATGTCGATCAAATCCGCCACCACCGCTGAAGCCGTTGGCCCCGCCCCAGCACCGCGCCCTTGCAAAAACACCGTGCCAACAAAATCGCCTTCCGCCAGCACCGCATTGAACACGCCATCAACCGCCGCCAGCAACGCCTCTTTCGGCACCATCGCCGGATGCACCCGCACCGAAACTCCCGCGGAACTCTCCCGCGCAATGCCGAGCAATTTAATCCGGTAGCCCAGCTCTTCAGCAAAGCTGATATCCAACGCACTCACCCGGCGAATACCTTCAATATGCACGGCGTTGAAATCGACCGGTTGGCCAAACCCCAAAGCT
>JAQNCT010000027.1 GCA_029077825.1 Acidocella sp.
CCTCCAGCGCATCCAAATTTTTCGGATCATTTGCCAGCAGCTTGTCCAACAGGCTCACCGCCTGCGGCACCTCATGCAGACTGGACATCAAATCAGCCTCCTGCAGCACGGCGGTGCTGTAAAGCGGGTCCGTGGGGGCAACCGGCTGCAGCACATCCAGCGCCTGGCGCAAAGCACCCTGGCTGGGGGGCGGGGCTTTCGGGTTGGCCGCATCGGTGGCGGTCAGCGCACTGGCCAACAGCAGCCGTGCGGCTGAAAGGTCAGGGCGCAGCGTTATGGCAAAGCGCAAAAATGTCAGCCGTAAAATAGACTGGTCAGGCAGGTTCAAAGACCCCGCAACCGTTAAATAAGCCTCCGCCAGCCCGTCCGCCGGGTTGCGAATAACAGGGGCCGCCATTTGCGCTTGCAACCCGGGCAAGGCCGGGGCCAGGCCGGGGTGTGTGGCGGCCATTTGCGCCAGCACGGCGCGGGCGGCATCCAGGTTGCCCTGGCGGGCCTGCCAGCTCGCCACAATCTGGGCCAGGCGCAAATTCGGCGCATCGCCAATATTCGCGGTATTGCCGTAATAAACCGAGGCATCCTTCATATCATGGTTCTGGTCCGCAATCAGCGCTGCATTCAGCCGGTATATCCCAGCGAACGCAGAATTGCCCGTAATCAGCGGTTGCAGCAGCGCCAAAGCCGCCTGCGGGTTGCCGGCCCCGCAATCTGCCCAGGCAATCAGCAATGGTGACAGCAAACCTGAAAGATCCTGCCCCGGTAACCGGGCAAATTGCGCGCCAGCTGCCGTAAAATCTCCATCCATGGCGGCCTGGTTGCCCAGCATCATCATCGCCAGGGCGTTGCTGCTAATCTGGCGTGCCAGCTGCGGCGCCTGTGGGCTGCCTGAAACCGCCGCCGCCAAAAACCCTTCATTAATCAGCGCCTTGTTGTCAGGCTCCGCCGCCAGTGCCTGGCCATAAAACTTCACCGCCGCTGCCGGGTCCTGCTGTGCATCGGCATAGCGTGCCGCCAAAAACGCGCCGTAAGCCGTACCCGCCGGCGTTGGCCCCCCCGCCAGCCCGCCCCCGGCGGCAGCGCAGGCTGAAAGCATGATGCAGGAAACCGCGGAAAAACGCCGGAGCAAATAAATCATGGTCATTTTCCTTATGTAGCAGCCCTCACCCGCCCGCCCAAGGGGGTGGCAGATGAGGCAACACAGCGCTTGCTGTCAGTCAACGGCTCAGATAGCCTCAAAAATCAGCTTGGGTCGCCATAAAAAACATTGTAAAACAGCCAACAACCCAAAAAAGGTAAGGCCAGTCTCTTGGAAAATGCGTTTCTAGCAACCACGGCCGGAATCAAGGTGGCGGTCAGGGTGTTCTACCTCGGAGACCAGTCCAGGCCGGAAGCGGGGCACTTTGTCTGGGCCTACCGCGTTACGATTGATAATATGAGCGGTGAAACCGTGCAGCTCCTCAAACGCACCTGGCGGATTACTGATGCGCTCGGCAAAGTGCAGCTCGTCCACGGAGACGGGGTGGTGGGTGAGCAGCCGGTGCTGAAGGCCGGGGCCAGCTTTGAATATACCTCAGGCACGCCCCTTGGCACCTCTTCTGGCTTCATGACCGGAGAATACCACATGATCCGGGTTGATAAATCCGAACCGTTTGACATCGCGATCCCCGCCTTCAGCCTTGACAGCCCCTACCAGAACACCTGGCGGCACTAATGCAGTTCACCCAGCGTCTCATCTCTGCCAACGGCATCACCTTGCGCGTTACTGAAACCGGCCAGGGCCGCCCGCTGCTGCTGCTGCATGGCTGGCCGGAATTCTGGTTCACCTGGGCCAAAATCATGCCGCATCTGGCCGCCAATTTCCGGCTCATCGCCCCCGATTTGCGCGGCTTTGGCGGAAGCGACAAAACCCCTCCGGGCTACAGCACCGCAATGACCGCCGAGCAGCACGCAAATGACCTTGCCGCCCTGCTGGACGCGCTGAACCTGCCGCAAGTGGGGCTGGTTGCGCATGATATCGGTGCTCTCATCGGCCAGCACCTCATCCGCGCCCATCCTGGCCGGGTAAACCGGTTTTTCGCGTTTGACTGCCCCTATCCCGGCATCGGGCGGCGCTGGATTGAGGGCGGGCAGCTTAGGAACTCCTGGTATATGTGGTTCCATCAAACCAAGCTGGCGGTAGAGCTGGTGGGGCATTCGCGCGCAACCTTGGAGATTTATCTGCACCACATGATGCAAGGTGGTTGCCAGAATAAGCAGGCGTTTGACGATAATTTTGCTGACTTTGTGGATAATATGCTGGTGCCGGGTAATTTGCAGGGTGGGTTCAACTGGTATGTTTCCAACGCCAGGGCGGTGCCGCCGCCCACGCAACCGATTGATATTCCTACCCGAATTTTATGGCCGGGGGCAGACCCGGTGTTTCCGCTGGCCTGGATGGACAGACTAGGTGCATTTTTTAGCAACCTGCAACTCAGCGTGTTTGAGGGTGTTGGGCATTTTCCGCACCAGGAACAGCCGGATGCGGCGGCTTTGGCCGTTCGGGAATTCTTTACGAATAGTCAGTAAGAATAAAGGTTGCGGCATTGCCGGTCTCGCCCATATCAAAATTAAGGCCCTACCCACCCGAAATAGGCATTCCTGCCACACACGGAGACGAAATTAGTGAATATTCATACGCCTGCCGCGAAACTCGTTAAAAATGATGCCGCGACGAAGCCCAGCCGGGCCGAAGCTGAGGCTGCCATCCGCACCATGCTGCGCTGGTCAGGGGAGGACCCGGACCGCGAAGGGCTGCAAGATACCCCGGCGCGCGTGGTGCGTTCCTATGAGGAGTTCTTCAAAGGCTACGCGGAAGACCCGGTGGCGATTTTAGCTCGTACCTTCGAGGAAATTGAAGGCTACGATGAGATGGTGGTGCTGCGCGATATCCGCGTGGAGAGCCATTGTGAACACCATATGGTGCCGATTATCGGCCGCGCCCACGTGGCGTACCTACCCAGCACCAGGGTGGTGGGCATTAGCAAGCTGGCGCGGGTGGTGGATGCTTACGCGCACCGCTTTCAAATTCAGGAAAAACTTACCGCGCAGATTGCCAACACCATTAATGATGTGCTGCAGCCACGCGGTGTGGCGGTGATGATTGAGGCAAACCACCAATGCATGTCCACCCGTGGGGTACATAAGCCGGGTTCAAGCATGATCACCAGCCGGATGTTAGGCGCATTCCGCAATGACCCAAGCACCCGCAAGGAGTTTCTCTCGATTATCTCGCAACGCTCCTGCAGCTCAGTCGAGGCGTGAGGTAGCACCCAGCGGGCCGTAAAGGCTGGGGCGGCGGTCAGCGAGCAGCGGGTCAGCGGCTCTTACAGCGGCTTGGTGGGGTTTGTTGCAGGTTGCGTAAAGCATGGTTTCAGTTTTGCCGGCGGCGGCCAGGATCGCGCCGTCCGGGCCGCAAATGCTGGAGAGACCGATGTAGCTGAGGCCGTCATCGTTGCCAGAATGGTTGGCGTAAGCGACGTAGAGCTGATTCTCATAGGCCCGCGCCGGGATGACGTGTTTGGCAACTTGCTCATACGGTTCCATCTGGGCGGTGGGGATGAGCAGAATATCAGCCCCGGCAAGTGCTAACCGGCGGGCTGGCTCGGGGAATTCAATATCGTAACAAACCAGCAGGCCGATTTTGTAACCATGCAGCTCAGCGATGGGAAATTCTGTGCCGATGGCTTTGAACATGGCACGGTCAAGGTCACCGAATAAATGTGACTTGCGGTAGTTCAGCAGGATGCTGCCATCAGGCCCGATCAACACCGCGCTGTTGGCGACATTGTCACCGACACGCTCGGGATAGCCGAACACTAGCGCGATGTTGTGGGTTTTGGCGATCTCCTGCGCGGGGGCCAAACCTTCAACGGTAATGGACTGGGCACGGGCGGCTTGTGGGCCAATATTATAGCCTGAGAGATACATCTCCGGCAGGAGTAAAATATCGGCGCCGTTGCTTTTGGCCTCGGCGGCTTGCGTGGCCATGTGGACGAAAGCGCCGGGGATGTTATTGAGCAGGCCAGGGGTTTGGACGAGGGCAATTTTCATGCTCCTACTCTACAGATCAGACGTTGAAGCGGAAGAGCAAAACGTCGCCGTCTTTGACAACATATTCGCGGCCTTCGATGCGCAGCTTGCCAGCCTCGCGGGCACCAGCTTCACCTTTGTGGGCGATGTAATCCTCATAGGCGGTGGTTTCAGACGCGATAAAGCCGCGTTCAAAGTCACCATGGATGACGCCGGCAGCACCGGGGGCTTTGGTGCCTTTGATGATGGTCCAGGCGCGGGTTTCTTTCGGGCCAACGGTAAAATAAGTTATCAACCCCAATAAATCATAGCCAGCGCGGATCACGCGGTCCAGGCCGCTGTCCTCCAGGCCAAGGTCAGCCAGGAAGGAGGCGCGGTCAGCCAGAGGTAGCTGGCTTACCTCAGCTTCAATGGCGGCGGAAACAATAACATACCCGGCACCTTGCGCCTTGGCCATGGCAGCAACCCGTTCACTTTGTGAATTGCCATGCGCGGCACTGGCTTCTTCCACATTGCAAACATACAGCACCGGCTTGGCGGTAAGCAGGTTAAGGCGCTTTACAGCCTCCTCATCAGCTTTTGCCACCGCCGTGCGGGCGGCTTTGCCGGCTTCCAGCGCAGCAAGAATGGGTTCCATAAGGGCCACTTCGGCAGCGGCGGTTTTGTCATTGCCTTTGGCTTTTTTTTGTAATTGCGGCAGGCGCTTTTGCAGGCTTTCCAAATCCGCCAGCATCAATTCAGTATCAACGGTTTCAGCATCGCGGAGCGGGTCGATGCTGCCTTCAACATGGGTGACATCATCATCCTCAAAGCAGCGCAACACATGCACAATGGCATCAACCTCGCGGATGTTGGCAAGGAATTGGTTGCCCAAGCCCTCACCTTTGGAGGCACCGCGCACCAGGCCCGCGATATCAACGAATTCCAGGCTGGTGGGCACGGTTTTTACTGATTTGCCGATAATTGCGAGGGCGTCCATGCGTTTGTCAGGCACTGCCACCCGGCCGATGTTCGGCTCAATGGTGCAAAACGGGTAGTTGGCAGCCTGCGCTGCCACGGTGGCTGTAAGCGCGTTGAACAAGGTGGATTTGCCGACATTGGGCAAGCCGACGATACCGCAGTTGAAACCCATAATTTTATCCTTCTCCGGCCCTTGCGGTGCGGGTCATAAATTCGTCTGGTTTGCCAGTGACCAGTAGCTGAGCGTTATCAGCCACGCTATCCAGGCATGGCAACAGCCACGTTGTGTCAGCCTTGGTAAAGTCGCTCAGCACATAGCCGCTGACACGGTTTTTATCGCCAGGGTGGCCAATGCCAAGCCGAATTCTCCAGTAATCCTGGGTGGCCAGCATCTGGTCGAGGCTGCGCAAGCCGTTGTGGCCTGCCGCCCCACCGGCTTTTTTAACTTTTATCCTGCCGGGTGCCAGGTCAAGCTCATCATGAAAGACCGTGATGTTGAGTGTGGGGATTTTGAAAAACGCCGCGGCGGCCTGCACTGATTCGCCGGAAAGATTCATATAGGTCATTGGCTTTAGAGCGATGATTTTTTCGCCCGCTATGGTGCCCTCAGCGCATAGGCCTTTGAAGCGCTGCCGCCATGGGGTGAACCCATGGCGGATGGCGATTGTATCTAAAGCCATAAAGCCGATGTTGTGCCGCTGCCGCGCCATGCCTGGCTCCGGGTTGCCAAGTCCAACCCATAGATGCATGTGCGCAGCCGCGGCGGTTTGGCTTTACTTCTTTTTGGCAGCCGGCTTGGCAGCCGGTGCCGCGGCTTTGGCGGCCGGGGCTGCACCTTTGGCGCCACCTTTGCCTTTGACTGGGGCAGCGGCTGCCGCTGCGGCTGCTGCGGCTGCTTCAGCCAGAGCTTCAGCAGAGACCGTTGGCGGGGCGATGGTGGCGACCACAAAGTCACGGTCAATGATGGTGGGTCGGGAGTCACCCACACCAATTAGGTTTGACCAGCGGATGGTGTCATTAATATCGAGCGTGCCGAGGTCAACCTCAAATTTCTCTGGGATATTATCGGGGTCGCATGCCACTTCCACGGTGTGGCGCACCACGTTCAATACGCCGCCGCGCTTCAAACCAGGCGAGGTGAGCTCGTTCAGGTATGACACTTGCACAGACACGCGAATTCGCTCACCAGACGCCAGACGCTGGAAATCAATATGCTCGGGCTGATCAGTCACCGGGTGGAATTGCACATCGCGCATCAATGCCCGCGTCGTGGTGTCGCCCAGTTTGATCTCGTATAAACGAGACCGCCAGCCGCCACGCTTCAACTCACGCATTACGATGCGCGGGTCCAACGCAATCAACGCTGGCTCCTGCTTCGCGCCATAAATTACACCGGGTACTAAACCCTCACGCCTCGTCGCACGCGCCACCCCCTTGCCGGCACGCATGCGGGTCGAGGCCTCGATCGTCTCAAAATTGGCCATTAGCCGCTCCTATAAAAACACCAAAAGCCGGCCTCCAGGGGTGCCGGCAGGCTAGCCTTTAGCGCAGAGCGGCCGCCAACTCAATAAGAGACCGCCTCAAGATAGGGTCCGCCATCAATAATGGTCACGCTCAGGCGGGCATTGGCCGGGGGCGGGGCCGCCAGGGGCAGGTGCGCATCGCCATCGGTCCAGCGGTCTCCCCACCATTGCGGCTCATGCCAGCCGGGCATGGGGCTGGCTTCGTGGTGGGGGTTCCAGGGTTTGAAATCCTGCCCGTCCTCAACAAAGCCAATATCCCCAACCAGCACGCCCAGGCGGCGGCGATCATCTATGAAGGGGCCCACGGTCTCATCACGGCGGGCGGTGCGTGAGCGCAGCCGCAGCCGCCTGGCCTCAGGCGGCAAATTGAACAAAAACCGGTTTCCGGCAATTTCAGCCGGGGCAATCAGCTCGCCTTCTTCGGTTTGCAGGTGCAGCCCATGGTCCTGGGTTAAAGTGGGCTTACGCCAGCCAAAGGCAGGCAGCAGCCCGCGTTCAATGGCGGCATTGTTCAGCCGCTCCCATATGGGTTGCACTTTCTCGCGCTGTGTCATCAGCGGGGCGGCGGCATGTTCGGCCCAGCTTTTGGGGTCTGGCGGTGCCAGCCCACAGTCAGATGTTTCAAACCCGGCGCGGTTGCCGGTATCAAGGTAAGTTTCCGTCAGCACGCCGTTGGCTTTAATAATGGCGTGGGCGGCCAGCTCAACATGGTGGTAGCTGTAACGGCGGATTGATGTATCACGCAAAATGCTGCGCCCGTTCACCAGCATCCGCGCCGGCACCAGCCCGCCGTCAATAAACAGGCAATGTTCTTCGGTTATCAGCAAATCTTGCGCCGGAATGTTCCACGCCAGCGCATGGGCACGAATACGCACCAGGTAAGCGGCTTCGGGGTTTGCTATGCGCTCCAGATCAATGCTGCGGCTGCCAGTCCATATAATGCGCTCCGGCCCGGCCATGGTGGAAATAATGTCCCCCACTTGCAGTGCTTCAACCGGGGTTTGGGCCCAGGGCGTTTCAATCAAGCTGCCGGCGGCAAAGCAGGTAAGCCCGCTATTGGGAATGCTGCTGGTGGCAATGAGCGCGTTGGAAAATTGTAAATATGAGATGCTGCTGAGTGAATCTGTTATGCCATTGGCGCTCACATCCACAAGCGAGCCTGAACGGCTAAGATTATACGATAATTCAGTACCGCTAAACACCACGGTATCAATGCCGCTGCCGCCAAAAATACGGTCCGCCTGGCTGTTGGCCGTGATGGTGTCATTGCCGGAACCGGCGACAAAATTATCAATCGCGGTGCCGTATTCAATGAAAATATTATCAGTGTAATTGCCGGTGCTGCTGAAGGCGCCAGCGTTCAGGTTGATATGGTCGTTTGAGGTGAAGCCTGAAAGATCAAGCGTGTTGTTGCTGCCATAATCATACAAGGTCACAATAGGGTTGGTATCGACCGCGAAATTATACATATCAACTGAGGCAAGCGTGCCGGCGGGGCTGATATAACCAATATTGGAATGAAACCCAAAAATCTGCCCGCCGGCGAACATGGTGCTGGTGGGGCCGCCATAAAGGCGCTGCACGGCGTAAATATCCAACCCCATGGGCGTGGTGGCCACAGTTTGCGTGCTATAGGTGGTGAGCCCGGAAGTGTATGTGTAGGTATAGTTGGCGTTGGGAATGGGCGAGGAGGAATAATATTTCGCACTCGTATCATTCGGGTTGATATATGACATGACAGACCACGCCCGGCTGTCATATGCGCTATATTGCTGGCTGGAGGGATTAGCACTGTCATTGTAAGGCCCGGCATGGCCGAGCCCCAGCACATGGCCCAGTTCATGCAAAATGGAGCCTTGGCCGTAGCCGCCTGTGGTGCTGTTATAATCCCCCGGCAGGCCGTAGGCGCCGGAAAGGTTGATGTTCACGGTCGCAGAAGTAATTTGGTAAACACTGGCCACATTTGTGGATTGCACGCCAATCGAAGTTGATTCACCGGCGGAGGTGGTGGTGAAATTCAGCAGGGCGTTGCTGGCGTTGTCATATACAAATTTCACGTTGCATTCGCCAGACCACACTGCCATGGCCTGCTCAACATCTGCCTGCTGCACCAGCGTTAGGCTGGAGCCGTTGAAATTATAGGTAATGGTGCAGCCAGTTTGCAGCTGTGCCTGCGCGGTAGTGATGATGGCCTGGCCATATGAATAAGTGGAGGCGTTATAAGACGGGTTGGCAGGTGTCAGGTCTGGGTTGGCGTTGCTGAAAAAACTAATTTCAGCCTGCTGCCCCGTGGTGAGAGTGCCTAAATAATTATTCAGATTTGGCGCGCTGTTCGACATAATCCCCCCGTGTCACAGTTCATTTAAGATACGGTAAATAAAGAGCGCCACAACCGGACTGGAACGGTATTCCCTCCATTGTCATATTAAAAAAACACCTGATTACACTGTGTTGCGCAATCCGTCGCCCGGCCGGCCGGGCTTAAGGTTGTTAGCTGAACAAAATAAATTTTAACGAAATACCTTGGAGAGTTTTATGTCGCCGGGCTTTGATGATCCAGCCATAATGCACACACAAAAAAACCGCCCGCGCATGGCACGGGCGGTATGATATTATAAAAAAACTTACTGCAGATTGCGGTTTGGCGCGTCGTTTGCCAGCGGGTCGAGTTTTGGGGCTTCGGCGACTTCGGAGGCGGGTGCGGCTGTGCTGGCGTTGCTGGCGATGGTGGTCGCGGTGTCAGGCTGGTTATAGATGAAGCCATAGGTTGGGTAGGAAGCGCCCATCGAGGCGGTATCGCCGAGTTCGACCTGGACCATGGACCAGTCATTATTCGGGGAGACGTCTTCCATGGTGACATCGTTGGTGATGGTGCCGGGAATCCAGTTGGCCTGGGTGGTCAGGATGGTGCGGCTGTCGATCACGGCGGTGACGACGGCGACGTGGCCAAGAGGCATATGGCGGGTGGGGCGGAAGTTCAGCACAGCACCTTCGGCGGGGTTGTTACCGCGGGCGTAGCGGCCGGAGGCTTCGGCCCACCAGAGGAAGGCGTTACCGGTGAGCTCAATATGTGAGACCTCGCGGGCGTAGGGTACGCATTGCAGCATCGAGTGCCGGTAGCGGGCACTGGCGAGGTGGTAATGGCGGTGGGAATTGAGAGCCAGATGGACCGGGCTTTGATGAGCAGTGCTGGCGATATGGCTGGGCCCGGATTTAATGGTGGCCAGGTGGTGGACGGGGACAAGCTTTTTGTGGGCGATGTAGTGGTGCGGGACGACATGGCTATGCGAGGTGGTTTTGACATCGGCCAGCGCCGGGTGGCTGAACAGGCCAGAAATGGCGAGAAGCGAAACGCTGAACAGGCCAAGCTTGATTTGCCGAGCGCGCACACGGGCGTAATATTTGCCGCCCATCATTTGTTAAGTCTCATACCCAGAAGCCCCATCACAATGTCGCTATGAGGATTGGCTACGGGTGGATTGCGTATCTTGCAATACGAAAATGCGACAAAAAAGCCACAGGGTTGCAAATTCGTCATATTCCGCGATTGTGAAGGCCGCAGTTAAGAAAAAGTTCCTAACAGTGAATTTTATTTTAATTCAATGCAATAATTGCCGCACCGGAAGATTTCCGGTTGCGGCAATTGTTGGGGAAATCAAATAGTAACAAGCCGTTGTTGATTTATTATTTTAGCGGCAGGCTGTAACCATAATTTCTACGAGGTAACCTGGATCGGCCAGAACAGCTTCGACGCAAGCGCGAACGGGGGCACCGCCTTCCGGCAACCAGGCTGACCAGACTTTGTTCATGGCTTCGCGGTCTGCCATATTTTTGAGCCAGATATGCGCCTGCAGCAGGCGGGTTTTATCGGTGCCATGGGTTTCCAGCAGGGTGTCGAGCTGGTTCAGCACGTCCTCGGTCTGGGCGGTGATGTCTTTTGAGGTGTCAGACGCGACCACGCCCTGGGTATAGACGAAGCCGTGATATTCGACGGCCTTGGAGAGCACCGGGTTAGCGTCGGTGCGGATGATACGGCTCATGGGGGAGACTCCGGGGTTGGGCGGTTAATGAAGGATGACTTGCGGCGCTGGCGCGGGCTTGCCTGGCAAAGCGCTGGCGGTGGCGGTACCGTTATCGACGCAACGGCTGATCTGGCTGTCGCGCTGGTGCATCAGCCCAAGCTGCTCGCCGTCAAACACGTGGTTGGGGGTGGCGGAATAGCGCACGCCGGTTTGGTCGGTGCGTGACAAGGCATCGACATTCTGAGCGTTATAGGTGGCGTCAGCCTGGCTGGTGCAGGCGGCGAGGTTGGCCTGGTCAGCGGCATTCGGCGGTGGGGCGAGTTGGCAGCCACCAAGGCCGAGCAATGCGGTGGTGCAGAAAAGGCTGAAGGTGAACCGGCTAGCCATGAACATTACTCCTGTTTGGCGCTGCTTTGCGGGTCAGGGAGCAGAGCCCGCAATGCGGTTTCGGCGAAACCACCGGTCGACGTCAATGGTGCCAGGGCGGCGGCCTGCAAAAGAGCCGGGTGAAATTCCAGGCCAGTAGGGCGCAGCGTGAACCAGGAGCGAGTCCAGGTGGCGCTGGCCATCAGTTGAAATAGGGCCAGCAGGCGCAAGCAGACCGAGATGCCACGGGCGGTGCCAAGGTCGGCGATACTATCAATGGCATGGGTCCAACTGGCGGCGTCAGGGTCAGTTAAGGTCAGGTCAAGCGGCGCGGTGCCGGGCTGGGCAAAGCGAAAACCATGAGCGGCGGTGGTGGCGTTGGTGGTCAAAGCGTTCAGGCGGGCGGCCTCCCAGGCTTGCTCAAGATCGCGTTTGGTAACGCTGGGAAGCTGGCCGGGCGCATGCGGGATGAGGTGCAGCACCTCGCCAGCGGGGCCATATTCGGTGCGGATGATGGCGGTCATTCCAATGTCAGGATAATTTTGCCGATATGAGCGCTGCTTTCCATTAAGGTGTGTGCGCGGGCCGCTTCTGCCAGCGGGAAGGTAGCGTGGATGATCGGTGCATACAGCCCGGCTTCGAGTTGCGGCCAGATGATGGTGAGCAGGCTTTGGGCGATGGCGGCTTTTTCAGCGGCGGTGCGTGGCCGCATGGTGGAGCCGGTGATGGTGAGGCGTTTGAGCATGATGGGAAGCAAATTGAGGTTTTGCGCCACCGCACCCGCCATGAAGGCGATTTGCACCAGCCGGCCGCCCGGCGCCAAACTGGCGAGGTTCTGCGCTGTGTAGGGCGCGCCGACCATGTCGAGCACCATGTCAACGCCGTGGTTAACTGTGGCCTCGGCGATGAAATCGGCGAAATTCTGGGTTCGGTAATTAATCGGGGTGCCGCCTAAGCGTTCGATGACCGCGCATTTTTCGGCGGCACCGGCGGTGGCGAACACTTTAGAGCCTTGGGCGATGGCAAACTGGATGGCGGTGATGCCGATGCCTGACGTGCCGCCATGCACCAGCAGGGTTTCGGATGGTTGCAGATGGCCCATATCAAATACATTGGCCCAGACGGTAAAATAGTTTTCCGGCAGAGCCGCCGCCTGAATGGCGGTGAAGCCATGCGGCCAGGGCAGGCATTGGGTGGCGGGGACCGCGACATATTCAGCATAGCCGCCGCCATTGCATAGAGCGGTGACCTGATCGCCGATATTGTACCGGGTGACATTGTTGCCGCGCGCAACCACTTCGCCGGCAGCTTCCAGGCCCAGAATTGGGCTGGCACCGGGCGGCGGCGGGTAAGCGCCTTTGCGCTGCTGGATATCCGGGCGGTTTACCCCCGCGGCGGCGACGCGGATGAGGACCTCATCGGATTTTGGTTCGGGCAGAATGGAATGGCCGATTTGCATAACCTCCGGCCCGCCGGGAGAGGTGATGGAGATGGTGCGCATGGTGGTAGGAAAGGGGCTGCTCATGGCTCTTAGCTCGGCAGTTAAGGCCCTGGCGTCAAGATGGGTGGTTGCAGTGCTGCGGCGGGTCGGGCAGTTTCGCTCCGTATGCTATACTCCCGCCGGAAATTTATGGTCGCAGGCGCTGCCGTGGCGGTGTTGCCGCGACTTGCTGCCGCCGAGCCCAAAGGGTCTGCGCCGACGGCGGGGGCTGATGCGGTGCGGGTGGGGGCGATGTTTGCCGCCTCGGGGCCGGATTCAATGCTGGGCGATGAATGCTGGCGCGGGGTGCAACTGGCCGCCGCTGCGATCAATGCGGCAGGCGGGGTTAAGGGCAAACAACTGGTGCTGGTGCCAGGCAATGCGTATGTTGACGCGCAGTCAGAGGCGGCGGCAGGACAGTTTATTGCGGCACAGCATCTGGGCTTCATGCTTGGCACTGGTGGTTCGAATTTTTCCTACCCTGGCTCGGCGGCGGCGGAGCTAGCGCAGTTACCCTATATTGAAGTGAGCGCGCCGGCGGATGGCATTACCGGGCGGGGCTTTAAATTTTTGCTGCGCACGGCGTTGACCACCTCAATGGTAGCGCAGGTGGCGGTTGCGGCGATTGCGGCGCGCTATCCCGGCAAGCAGATTGGCGTGCTGTTCAATAATGGCGCGGGTGCCGGGGCGATTGCGGCTGCGGCTTTGGCGCAATGGGGACAGAACAAGACAGCGGTGCGGCTGAGCATCGGTTATCCTGAAGATGTGGCTGACCTGCATGACCCGGTGGCGCGATTGCAGCGGGCCGGGGTGGAGGTGGTGCTGCATGCCGCCGGGGCTGATGATGTGCTGCAGATGTTTCAGGCCGCGCACGATGTCGGCTTCAAGCCGGCGGCGGTATTTGGCTGCGGGGATGGCTACGGCTCGCGTGAGACCGCGCAAGCGATCGGCCCGGCGTTTGAAGGCACCTTTGTATCGGCAGCCCCGTTTTATCCAGAGCGGGCGCGCTATATTGCCGATGCATACATGGCGCAGTTTGGCATGGCGCCGCGCTCGGCTGAAAGCCTGACCAGTTATGTGGGGGCCAAGCTGGTGTTTGATGTTTTGAATCAGTGCGACGGCGATACTAGCAAGTTATTGGACGCTTTACGAAAGAGCGATGTAACGCCTGGAACCTTGGCCAACGGCTGGGGGGTGGCGTTTGATAAAACCGGGCAGAATACCCGCGCCTTTGCGCGTTTGCAGCAATGGCGCGGGCAGATGCTGACGAGCTTGCCGTAAGGGCTATTGCTGGCCGGCCTGTTTGGGGTCAAGGTATGGTTGCAAGGCGTGTGCCAGGTTGGCAACGCTCATGCTTTGCAGCCAGACTTTGCCGGGGCCGGTGAGGCGGGCAATAAAGATGCCGTCCCCGCCGAATAGTTTATTCTTGATGCCGGGCAGCAAGGTAATGTCAAAGTTCACGCTGTCCTCAAACATACCGACATGGCCAGGATGAACTTGCAAAATTTCACCGGGGCGTAAATCATACATCACGCTCTCGCCGCCGAGTTCGACAAAGGCTGAGCAAGGGCCTGAGAGTTTTTGCATTATGAAACCGTTGCCGCCGAATATGCCGGCGCCGAGCTGGCGCTGAAAGCCGATGGCGAGGCTCATACCTTCGGTGCCGCACAGGAACCCGTGTTTGTGAATCATGTAGGAACGGCCGGGAGGAACATCGACCTGATGAATGGTTCCAGGGATTTTGGCGGCAAAGGCGATGAGGCCGGGACCGCCCATGGCGGTGTATTCGGTCATGAACAGGCCGCCGCCGGAAAGTGCTCGGCCCAGCACGCCGAACAGGCTGGTGGCGCCGCCGGTCATGGTGGTGGTGTTGAGCTGAATATTGCTGCTCATCCAGGAAAATTCACCTGGCTCCGAAATGAGCTTTTCATTCGCTGAAAGCGTGATTTGAAGAACCGGCATGGTGGTGCCCGTGATGCTGTGCTGCATGAATTTGCCTCTGGCTGCGCGTTTGTTGGTGCAAGGTAATGTAGCACGGTGTTGCAACGAGAGACATGACTGATAGGTGGAATCCCCTATTGAGCATAAAACAATATATTGTCTCAAATTTAATACAACCTAAAGAGGTAATCAATAAAATAATTGACAAATACTTCTCTGGGTTGTAGTTGTGAGCAAATGAAAGGAAGTTACCCATGAAAATACTATCTTTTGAGACGATTCACAATAAATCAGACTTGCTAATCCCATTTTTGCGGTCCCGTTTAGCGATCATTGATGAGACGAGCGATGTTGAAGAAGTGCTCGATTTGGTCAAATTTTACGATTATGACGTTGTGTTATTGCGTGTTTCGCAGGATCGGCTGGGTGATATTGATTTGATTCGCAGGCTCCGGTTGGCGCGGGCGAAAGCCTCGATTGTGGTGTTGACGCGCAGCTTGAATGAGGCGGGCCGGTTGCGGGTGCTGCAAGCAGGGGCCGATGATCTGATTGTGGAAGCGCTCTCGCACGAAGAAGTTTTCATGAAGGTGCAAAATCTGGTGCGCCGTAGCCGGGGTTTTCAGGATAATTCATTGCGAATCGGCGCGGTTGAAATCAATATGAATGCCAAGAAGCTGTATGCTAAAGGTCAGGCGGTGCCGTTGACCAAAAAGGAATATCAAATTGCTGAAATTTTGGCGCTGCGCAAAGGGGCGGTGCTGAGCAAGGAGGCGATTTTGGATCATTTATACGGCGGGCTTGATGAGCCTAACCCGAAGATTATTGATGTATTTATATGTAAAATTCGCAAGAAGCTGCAAATGTTCGGGGTTGAGGATTTTGTTGAGACAAATTGGGGCCGCGGCTATATGGTGATTGACCATCGCAGTGATGCCAAGGTTGAGGTCTTTGATAGCGAGGTGGTGCAGGCAGTAGCCTAAAGGCTTATGACCCTATCGCGTAATACTATTCTTAAATAACATAACTGACGTGAATATATCTGTTCTATATCGCTTTACGCTTTGCTCGTGAGAGAAAAAGCAAGATGCAATCGCACGTGCCGCGAGCGAGCCTAAGATAACAGCGCGCACAGCAACGACGGGACGCATCCTGGTAGGTCGAGAGTCGGACTTGTGGTCCGGGATCAATTGGGAGACGGCTATGGTTGTTGAGAGATCAGTTGCGATGCGAAGTCCGCGCATCAACACTTGAACGTAACGTCGCCGGCAACGGTGGCTTATTTTGTTGTGTTCTAACCAATCCGCCTTGTGCGCAGGGATTAGCGTGCATCGGCCTTTGAGTTTGCGAGGATTTTTGTGATGAGCCTTATTATAAATCGTGCAGCGGTAGCGCCTCTGCACCACCATTTCTCGCTTTCCGCTGAAGACGCCGTGAGCCTGCCAGATGTAAACAGCATTGTGACAAGCATGCGGCCGCAAGAGCCGATGCATTGTGTGCGGCCGGCAACCATTTCAGCGGCCTCCCAGGCTTTTGTGCAGGCTTTTTCAGGCGATGTTTTGTATGCGGTGAAATGCAACCCAGAGCCTGCCGTTCTGCGGGCGGTTTGGGCTGGTGGCGTTAGGCATTTTGACTGTGCGTCGATTGCGGAAGTGACGTTGGTGCGCCGGTTGTTTCCGGGGGCTGAGATTCACTTCATGCATCCGGTGAAGTCTCGTGCTGCGATCCGTGAGGCATGGGTGATGAACGGCGTGCGGGATTTCGTGTTCGACACGCCATGCGAGTTGGATAAAATCATGGCGGAAATTCACGGGCCGGAATTTACGGCTCTCGATTCAAAGCCGGGATTATTTGTGCGCCTGGCGTTGCCGCATTCTGGGGCGGCCATTGATTTATCGACGAAGTTTGGCGCCGACGTTGACTTGGCGATTGAACTTTTGCACACAGCCCGTGGCCATGCCGGGAAGCTCGGTCTGGCATTTCACGTGGGGTCGCAATGTATGGATCCGCTGGCTTGGCGTGAAGCCATTGAACTGGCAGGGGTTGTGATTGCAAAGGCTGGCGTGGATGTTGATGTGATTGATGTGGGCGGCGGATTTCCGGTGGCATATCCGGAGATCGACCCGCCGCCTTTGGGCGCATTTTTGGCGGAGATTGACGCGGCGTTTGACCGTTTGAACTTGCCGAATACCCGGTTATGGGCAGAACCTGGCCGCGCGTTGGTGGCGGGCGGGGGGTCGGTGGTGGTGCAGGTGCAGTTGCGCAAAGCCAATATGCTGTATGTGAATGACGGCGTGTTTGGCTCGCTCTCCGATGCCGGGGCGCTGGGCTTTCGGTTTCCGGTGCGCATGATCAGAGCGAGTGCGGTAAATGAGGGCGCACCGATGGCAGCATTTGGGTTCTTTGGGCCAACCTGCGATTCGTCCGATGTGATGCACGGGCCGTTTACGTTACCTGATGATGTGGCGGAGGGCGATTGGATTGAGATAGGCCAATTGGGGGCTTATGGCTCCTGCTTGCGGACCTCGTTCAACGGATTTGACCGGGCGGCGCTGGTGGAGGTGAGTGACCGGCCGATGCTGGAGACCGCCGGCTATGAAGCTGAGCAGGGCGGCAAACCCGTCGTCTCCGCCTTCGCGACTGCCGCCTGAGGCCAATTCACTCTTGATTTTGCCAGAGTGTTTCGAAAGTAACCTGCATCGCAATGCCGCGCGTCTGGCTGGGGTTGGCCCTGATTGGATGCCTGCGATCCATGGCAATTCAAAAACTTCTGGATGTTGTAACGGTGTGAAAGGGCGGGGCGTTGCCAGCCTCCGGCCTTTGCCTGTATGGATAAACCACTGGACCCGTAGCTCAGCTGGATAGAGCGTTGCCCTCCGAAGGCAAAGGTCGCGCGTTCGAATCGCGCCGGGTCCGCCAGTTATATTAATGAGTTATGGGCTTTCTTCAAAGGCATCCGAAGTTGCTAGCTAGCATATAGCTAGCAAGAACGCTGGAGCCTGACCATTTTCCGCAGCCATTTGATCGAATCGAGCGTTACGAATCGGGAATTGGTGCGCTACAATGTTAGCTGTAAATACTTGGCATATCGGCCCGCGATCAATAGGGGCTGGATTTTCACGGAATCAAATATGAAATTAGTTAGCGCCCATGCGACAAATTACCGCAACATAATCGACTCGAATTCAGTAAATGTAGGTCAGACAACATGTCTCGTCGGGAAGAACGAGGCTGGAAAATCGGCATTTCTGAAGGCCCTGGAGGGGCTTCGTTCAACAGATGTTACCTTCAAGGATTATGGGAAGGTCGAAAATTATCCGCGCCGTCTATTAGCTGACTATAGCCAACAGCACCCTCACGGTCCCGCAAAAGTCATGCAAACCTATTGGGAACTTGATATTGCGGACATCAAGGTTGTGGAACATGAACTCGGAGAAGGCTGTCTCAAAGGGACACGCATCGGCGTCTCGAAGGGCTATGAGTCCGAGACAACATCCTGGGATATTGATGTCGATGACGGAAAGGTGCTGCAACACCTCTACAAGACCTCTGCACTAACGCCCGAAGAGATTGCGCCAACAAGCGCGGCAAAGACGACAGATAAGGTTCATGAGGCGTTGGCTGGCCTTTCGTCACGGACCGCGGGCCAAGAACAGGTGATGGCGACAATTGGAAAGTTCCGCAAAAAACGCGCCCTTCTGAGAGCTCTAGATATTATCTCTGAGAGAATGCCGAAGTTTATGTACTTCTCACACTATGATCGTATGAGCGGTGCTCTTTCTATCAATCAGCTCAATCATGACAAGCAAAATAACATTGAGATGTCGAGCGGCGATCGCGTATTTCTCGACTTTTTAGAATATGCCGGAACTACTTTAGATGATCTGGCTCAAACGATGCAATTTGAGGAGTTGAACGCCAAGTGTGAGGCCGCAGCACTGCGGATCACAGATCAAATCTTTGAATACTGGACCCAAAATGATGAGCTGAAAATCAGGGTTGTTTTTTCGGAGGGAAAATCCGGCGACAAGCCTCCCTTTAACGCTGGCCCAGTTGCACGGGCGCGGGTTGAAAATTCCTTACATGGAGTCACCGTGCCATTTTCGGAGCGTTCAGCCGGCTTCATATGGTTTTTCTCTTTCCTCGCGAAGTTTGCTCAAATTCGGAAAACGCACGGTAATGTCATCCTCCTGCTCGACGAACCGGGATTGACGCTGCACGGTACAGCGCAATTGGATCTCCTTCGTTTTTTTAAGGAACAGATCGCGCCCAAACATCAAGTAATATGGTCCACCCATTCTCCGTTTATGGTGCCTGCGGATGATCTTGCATCGGTTAGGACGGTCGAGGATGTTGTCCAGTTAGACAAACGTGGACGCAAGATGTCTATCGGCACGAAAATCCGACCCGATGTTTTGACTACTGATCCGCAGACTAATTTTCCAATTTTCGGCGCTATGGGCTTCGAGATCACGCAGACACTGGTGATCGGCAAGAACACATTGCTGGTTGAAGGTGCAAGCGACATTCTCTACCTCCAAGCGGCATCAGCGGCATTGAAAGCGGCTGACAAACCGCACCTGTCATCGGCCTGGGCTATATGCCCAGCGGGAGGGATCGATAAAGTGCTACCGTTTGTGCGTTTATTCTACGGAAATAAGCTCAATGTCGCCGTTCTGACCGACTTCGAAAGGGGACAAAAGAGGAGGCTTGAAGATTTGCACAAAGCAGCCCTACTCGAGCATGATCGAATTATCCTCGCTACTGAAATTGCCGGTAAAGAAGAAGCCGATATCGAAGACTTTTTTGAACCAAGCTTTTTTGTTGACCTCGTTAACAAAACCTATGACTTGAAAGACGGTCACGAGCTAACGGTCGAAAAACTTGAAGCAGCCGATACGACGACGACGCGGATCGTAAAAAAGGCAGAAGCTTACTTCAAGCTGTTGCCGAATACGATCCCCGAATATAGCCACTACGACCCGTCGCTTTACCTCTTGCAACACCCCGAGCTGTTAAAAGGCAAGGGAAAGCCAGTACAAGAATCTTTGGCTCGTTTTATATCTGCTTTTGAGCGCATCGCTAAGTTTATTGCTTCGTAATCCAAAAGCCCGCCAGGACTCCGCAGGCGGGCTTTTTTGCGATTGGCAGAGTGGGGTAGCCCTGAAGGCTGGGACGGCCTTAACTAGCCGATTTTGAAAGACTATCGCCCTGCTTCTCTGGCGGCTCCCCTTTGATGATGGATTGCAGGCGGGCTTCCCAGGCACGACCTATGTATTCATCACGCTTGACGGCCAGGATCGCAAGCAACTTGACGGGTTCGAGGCGCGGATCAAACTGATTCCGCAGGTGCAGGAATGTTACCTGCTGGCCGGCCAAGCCGATTATTTGCTGCGGGTCGTCCACAAAGATTCCGCGGACTTAGAGTATCTGCATTCGGAAGTTCTTACGCGTCTGCCTGGCATTCGGCGGATTCAATCGACGATGACGCTGCGCACAGTCAAGCGAACCTCGTTGCTACCGCTCTCATTCAAGTGACAGCAAGGTTAAATGAAAAGACTCAAAATCGATAATGCAACCTAGTGTCGAAGTGGGAGCCTAATCAAAATCACAAAAATGCTGAGATAATAACAACAAGAATTTTCTGGCGGGAGTCCTACCAGGGCGCCGACAGGGATGCCTTTAAAAACTGGATTGATAGGCTTTCCATAATCGAGAGACTGCATCTTGTAATTCTGTTTCATTCATGCTGCCAAAGCCCAGCCTAGCGCCGTTGGTCTGGTAGCCGTTGGTGGCAAATATCTGTCCGCGCGTCAGCATCACCTTGGTAACCCGTAAGGCCCCCTCCAATGCTGGGAAATTAACCTGCGGCGCAAAATTCACCCATAACGCGAGGCCGCCTAACGGCAAAGTGACCTTAACGAGATCACCGAAGCTTCTATGCAGAGCTTCGGCCAGGCATTCGCGCCGCTGCCCGTAAATCCGCAGCACTTTGCGCGTATGGCTTTTGAGCGCGCCCGACACCATGATGTCGGCCGCAGCGGCTTCAGTCACCGGGTCACCTTGGCGGTCGATCATCATGATCTCAGCGGCGGCGCGGTTAATAACTTCCTTAGCAGCGGCAATGTAGCCAATACGCAGACTTGGCGACAACAATTTTGAGAGGGAACCGATATAAAACAGCTTGCCCCAGCCATGAACACTAGCCAGTGGCAGCAAAAGCCGGTGCGCAAAGTGAAACTCATGATCGTAATCGTCTTCCACGATGGCGAAATTAAACTGCTCCGCCAAAGCCAATAGACGTATGCGCCGGTTCGGCGGCATCACCACGGTTGTAGGAAACTGGTGATGCGGGGTGACGTACACGGCGCGCACCGGGTGCTTACGGCAGCATGCTTCCAACTCATCAATTTTCATGCCTTGGTCATCCAGCCCCACCGCCGCAATGGTGGCACCGGCAGCGCGAAACGCCTCGCGTGCCGGCGGGTAGCTGAGTGATTCAATTGCCACCACATCGCCCGGTTGCGCCAACAGCCGCGCCGCCAGAAAAATACCCATCTGGCTACCACGGGTAATGCAAATATTATCGGCATTGCAGTTCAAACCGCGGTCCGCATTCAACATATCCGCCACCGCCTGACGCAGCGGAGCACTACCTCGGGGGTCGCCATAGCCCAGCCGGTTACGCCGGGAGCTATCTAGCAAGGCACGGCGATAGGCGCGGGCCACCAAAGCTGCCGGCATCAATCTGGTATCGGGGGCACCATCGTCGAACGACAATGTTCCTGGTTGTGTCAATTGAAAAGGCAAGTCTGGCGGCTGGCGGCGCAGTAAAAACCGCGCAGCACCCGTGGGCAGACCGGAAACGGGCCCTTCATTTTCCAGCAACGGCAGCAACGCCGAAACAAAAGTACCCCGTTTTTCCTCGGCGGTGGCCCAGCCCTGCGCGATTAACTCCTCATAGGATTGCTGGACGGTTTTGCGATTAACCCCGACCAGAGATGCTAAATCCCGCGCACCGGGCAAGGCGCTGCCCGGTGCCAGGCGCCCCTGCCGGATGGCGTCGATGATGGCGTGGGTGATTTGCAGGTAAGCCGGCACGGTAAGGCTGCGGTCTAGAACGATACGCAATTCCCAAGGTCGCAACATCATCTCGTCCCATCTGGACCAGTGTGAATTATAAAACTGGAGGTTCCAGCTCATCCATGATCCACATAAAAAGGGCATGCTGACAAGCAAATAAAAAGACCATACGCCCCACGGCAATCCGAATTTTCTGAAACCTGCCGTAACCATCGGCAAGAAAGAAGGATTGCAGCGATGTCTCCACCCGTTACCTCTAGCCGCCCCCTGAAAAAGGACGCCCTCGGCCCGCTGGAATTGTTGGCCCAGAATATTGCTGTCATCTCTCCGACGATGACAGCAGCCCTGATTGTGCCGGTGATGTATTCCAACACCGGCAATTGGAGCTGGCTCTCTTACGCGCTCGGTACGGTGATGCTGGTTTTCGTGGCGCTCAACCTCAACCAATTCGCATCGCGCTTTGCCGGGTCCGGTTCGATGTATCAGTATATTTGCAAGGCGCTGGGCAATACATTCGGCGGCATTGGCGGCTGGTCGCTCATCTGGGCTTATCTTGGCATTTCCATAGCAGGCGCCACAGGTTTTGCGGTGTTTGCGGGGACCTTGTTAGGCATGGCCGGCATGACCGTACCGCCGGTGATTTTGTTCGCGGTTTGCATTGCTATTTCCGGCTTCTGCGCCTGGAAGAATGTGGCACTTTCCGCCAAGGTTATTCTGATTCTAGAAGGTGCGTCCGTCGCACTCATCACCTTTGTCTGTTTCGTTGCTTTGGGGTCAAAAGGCTTTGCCATTGACCCAACACAGGTGAGTGTCAGCAGCATTCCTTATTCCAGCCTCGGGCTTGGTGTGGTGGTGGCCATCTTTAGTCTCGTCGGTTTTGAATCGGCTACAGCTTTCGGTGATGAAGCCCGCAACCCGCTGAAAGCCATTCCTAACGCAGTGATCCTTAGCCTGATCCTCTCTGGTCTGTTCTTTGTGTTCGTTACATATGTTGAAGTGCAGATCACTCATGGCTACGCCACTACTTTGGACCAGATCGCCACCCCGCTGAACGTGATGGCGCAACTGGTGCACATGCCTTACCTCGCCGCACCGCTTTCAGCATGCGCGATGGTGAGCTTTTTTGCGCTTAACCTGTCCTGCCTGAATTCCGGCGGGCGGGTAATTTATATTATGGGCAAGCAGGGGCTGTTCCATAAATCCACCGCCGATTCGCACCATAAGAATGAAACGCCGCATGTCGCAGTGCTGGTGATGGGTACGATTTCGTTCCTGGCCCCCACTTACTTCTCGCTCATCGGCATGGCGCCTTTGGATATCTTCAACGATGCTGGGACGATGGCGGCTTTTGGGTTCCTGGTGCCGTATATTCTCATCACCATTGCAGCGCCGATTTATGTTAAATCCCTGGGCCAGACTAAGCCTTACCATTGGGGCATCGCCATCGCTTCATTGGCACTGCTCATCATCCCCACGGTTGGCAGCGTGTATCCCGTGCCGCCGGCGCCGGTGAAATATTATCCGTATCTGTTCGTGGCTTATCTCATCATCGGGGGCGCCTGGATCATGTGGCAGCACCGGCGGTTATTGATCGCCAGCCGCGGCTATCCTGATCTGGCTTCCACACAGGACGTATAATGCTGGCAAATCTGACCGTGGTGATTGATGGCACGATATCTATCATCACGGTTCTCGGCGGCCAGACTTTAATGGCGGCCGCCGAGGCCAACGGACTTGATCTTCCCAATGTCTGCCGACAAGGAAGCTGCGGCGCCTGTATGGCAAGGCTGCTGGAAGGTAGCGTTGAAATGCCGGACCGCCCGGTGCTCTCAAAGCGCGACCGCGATTTAGGCTTCATCCTCGCTTGCCAGGCAGTGCCATCCTCGGAAAATTTAACTATCAGCTATGACGAGTAGGAATTTATAATGTCTATGATCGGTCGTGTCGAAAGCCTTTGGCGTTATCCTGTGAAAGGCATGCGGGGAGAAGTTCTGGATGAATCATTCGTCGGGTTTTCCGGAATATATGGTGACCGGGTTTACGCGTTCAAAAATACGGCGGCACCGGCAGGATTTCCGTTTCATACAGCGCGCGAGCAGGAAGAAATGCTGCTCTATGTGCCAAAATATGCGAATGGCACCACCGCCGCCAAGCCGCCGAATCTGGCGGCGGCCGATAAAATGGCGCCCGGCATGACGCCGCTGTATGCCCCGATTGCGGATTTGAAAGTGGATGTTACCACGCCCGATGGCGGTGTTTACCCAGTTAATTCATCGGATTTGATTGCGGACATGAAGCAGCGTCTGGGAGAGGCCCCGGAATTGAGCCTGATGCACTCCGAACGCGCTTTAACTGACTGCCGTCCAGTTTCGATATTCTCGGTTCAAACGGTGGCGGGCCTGGCGGATGAAATTGCCGAACCAGTGGATAAAAGGCAGTTCCGCGCCAATATCTATGCTGACTTCGCAGGGAAAAACCCGTTCTTTGAGAAAACCCTGCTGGGGGCCCGGATTAAGATTGGCGCGAAAGCGGAATTCATGCTGCTGGAACAGGACCCGCGTTGTAAAATGATCACCCTGAATCCGGACACCGCCAAAGCCAGTCCTAAAATCCTGCGGCAAGTTACCACCAAGCATGATGGCTTTGCGGGCCTCTACGCGGTGGTGCTGGTGGAGGGCGTGGTGAAGCCAGATGATGCGATTATGCTTATGTAAATGAGGCTTCGGATGACCCGCAGATGATTTCATCGCCTACCAAAATCTTAAGCGATAAGCGAGGTTTTATCTGTGAAACGGCACTGGATTTGGAGGCTGACTTAAGGCGGTGCGACCCAGATTTTTTGCGTCGCAACACTAAGGTTCAAACACACGCGCGCCTGACTGAGGATGGGGCGGCGACAGCCGGTCATCATAAAATAATTAAAACATGATTTGAAATGAAACGCTTTTCCATGGCACGTTGCTCTCGCAGGATGCCGATATTGGAGAGCCGTTATTATGTTGAAAAAAATTGCCATCGGCTTTGTTGTTCTGCTGGCACTGGCCGCCGGCGGATTTTGGTATTTGTTCTCGAATTTGGACTCGTTTGTGAAATCCGCCATCCAGACCTACGGCTCGCAGGCCACGCAATCCACCGTGAGCGTCGGCAGCGTTGATATTGCGCTGACCTCGGGGCAAGGGACGATTTCGGGCATTACCATCGGCAACCCGGCGGGGTTTGGCGCGGGCAATGCGGTTTCGGTGGCGGCGATTACTGTGCAGATTGACCCTAGCACAGTGCCGGGCAGTGGGCCGATTGTGATCAAGCTGGTGAACATCAGCCAGCCGGAGGTGAATTACGAGGTCGGCCAGGGCGGCAGCAATTTGCAGACCATTCAGCATAATGTGCAGGCCTATGCCGGTGGCGGCAGCAGTGGAGCGGCGCCGAGCAATGCTAGTGCCAGCAGCCCGCAGCGCAAGCAGATTATCAGCGATTTGACGATTGATAGCGGCGAGGTGACGGCCTCCTCGCCGTTACTGCCGGGCAGGGAATTGAGGGTGCCGCTGCCGTTGATCCATCTGACCAATTTGGGCCAGAGCAGCGGCGGGGCGACGGCGGCGCAGATCGGCGGGCAAGTGCTGAGCGCGATTACCGCGAAGGCGACGCAGGCGGGGTCGGCGGCGATTACCAAGGGGATAAGTGGAGCGGCGCTGAAGGGGCTGGGTGGGGCCGCTGGCGGCGTTGGTGGGGGGAAGTTGAAGGGGCTGTTTGGGGGGTAGTTTTTGCCATGGCGAAGAACCGCGCAGCGATAGCCCCCGCCAGCACCCCTCCCGTTATTGCGACCCCGGCGAAAGCCGGGGCCGGCCGCGATGGGTGAGTGGTAGGCTGCTTTAAGCGGCCCGCTTCGCCACCTCGTCTGGGGCCATGCGGACCAGGGCTTCGTAGTCGGCCAGCAGAACCTCAGTAATTTTGCCGGGGGTAAAATTCTGGGTGCCGATGGCGCGGATGGGGGTGACTTCAGCGGCTGTGCCGGCGAGGAAGGCTTCGTTGACCAGGGCGAGGTCCTCGGGCGGGAAATGCCGTTCCACCACTTCGATGCCCCGCGCCTTGGCCAGCGCCATTACGGTGCGCCGCGTGATGCCGTCGAGGAAGCAGTCAGGGGTTGGGGTGTGGAGTTTGCCATCGATCACCAGGAAGATGTTGGCACCGGTGGCTTCGGCCACGTAACCATCCCAGGTCAGCATCAGGGCATCGTCAAACCCGGCGGCTTCGGCGGCGTGTTTGGAGAGTGTGCCGATCATGTAAAGGCCAGCCGCCTTTGAGGCAGTGGGGGCGGTTTGCGGGTGCGGGCGGCGCCATTCGGCCAGCCCTAAGCGCACGCCCTTCATGCGGTCAGCTCCGAACAGGTTAGGCCATTGCCAGCAGGCAACCATCAGATGAATTTTTGTTTGTTGCGCCGAAACGGCCAGTTGCTCTGAACCGCGCCAGGCGAGCGGGCGCACATAGGCATCCGTGAGGTGATTGGCAGCCAGCACCTGGTTGCAAGCGTCGTTGATCTGGGCGGTGGTGAACGGAATATCGAACCCCAGATGTTTTCCGGAATTTATCAGCCGCTCGGTATGGGCTTCAAGTTTGAAGATGTTGCCGGCGTAGGCGCGCTCGCCCTCAAATACCGCCGAGGCGTAATGCAACCCATGGCTGAGGACGTGCAGCTTAGCATCACGCCAAGGGATCAAGTGGCCGTCCCACCAGATCATGCCGTCACGGTCGTCAAACGGGATAAGCGCCATTACCGAAAACTCCAAATTGTTACGCTGGGCAATAAACCCAACATCAGTTATAGTCTTTATGACAATTTAAACTTGCTTATAAGTCAGTATTTATGACTTAGATGCGCCAGAGACTACAAGGATATCGCGAAGCTGCCATGCAAGACCACCCCCAGCATTTGACGACCAATAAGCCGGATATGGGCTCCCCTAGCCATGGCGCGGCGGGTGCCGGGCTGCTATTTTTGCGCGAGGAAGAATTCCGGACCGCTCAGGATATGCTGTTTTTCGCGATGCGGGATTTAACCAACGCGCCAGATGCGTTGCTGGCGGAGCTGGGGTTTGGCCGGGCGCATCATCGCTGCCTGCATTGGGTCGGCCGACGGCCGGATATGAAAGTGGGGGATTTGCTGGATATTCTGGCGATTACCAAGCAGAGCCTGGCGCGCGTGCTAGGGCCGCTGATCGAGCAAGGGTATGTGCTGCAGGTGAAGGGCAAAAGTGATCGTCGCCAGCGGTTGCTAACACTTTCTGAAAAGGGTGTGGCTTTGGAGCGCAAATTGTTTGAAATTCAACGTGAGCGTCTGGCGGCAGCGTATCGTGAGGCCGGTGGGCCAGCGGTGGATGGCTTCCGCCGGGTGTTGCGTGGCATGACCAGAGAGCAAGGGCGAAAATATCTTGATGACATGGAAGCCGTGCGCGCCAAAGGGTCCCGTTCGCCGGTCTGAGCGTTGAGCGACACCCCGCATATTCTGCTGGTTGATGATGATGAACGGTTGCGCGCCTTGCTCAGCCGGTTTTTGGTGGAACAGGGTTTCAGGGTGACCACCGCCGCCAATGCCGCCGATGCGCGCGAGGCGCTGCGGGTGCTCGATTTTGATCTGATGGTGCTGGATGTGATGATGCCAGGCGAGACCGGCCTGTCGCTGACCGAGGATTTGCGCGGTGATCGCGCGCCGACGATGCCGATATTGTTGCTAACAGCGCGCGGCGCGCCGGAGGATGTGGTGGCTGGGTTTGAGGCGGGGGCCGATGATTACCTCGGCAAGCCGTTTGACCCCAGGGTGCTGCTGGTGCGCCTTCGCGCCATGCTGCGCCGGGCTACGCCGCCGCCCTCACCAGTAGGGCCGCTGCAACTGGGCGAGGCCAGTTTTGATGCCGCCCGTGCCGAATTGGTGACGCCGAATGGCCGGATCCGGCTGACCGGGGCGGAGCTGGCGTTGTTG
>JAQNCT010000028.1 GCA_029077825.1 Acidocella sp.
AACATCAAGCTCCTGGCCGCATAGCCAGGCATTATCAACCGGCGGGATTCTATCTTAACACCAGCCAGTTCCTGTCCAAGCTTCGGGGACCACCTCAGTGTGTTGGCTTTTTAAATGGCTATAAAACCCTAGAAAATCTGCCGTTTTTTTGCTTTCTCAGTAATTACCGAAGCCGTTTCAGGGCTATTTCCCTGGCTTTCTCAGTAATGGAGGTTACTTTGACGCGGTACGATTTTTTTGGATCACATCGAGAATGATCATTGCGTAGTTGCGCAACTGTCCTTCGCTAGGCGTTTTTTGACCTTTGAGGACATACCAATCACTGAGCAGATCAATAACGCATTGCTGATTTCCCCGTTTTCCCAACTTCAGATGTCGAATAACCGGGTGTTCAATCAGAGACATGACTGCATCCGTGTAATCGTGTATTTTTGGTGCTCCAGGAAACTTTGGTTTGGCGCTTGCTTGCTGGATCAATACTTGGACATTCGCCTGTATAAAAATTTCGTGAGAGAACCATAAGCCATTGGGAGAGAACACCAAAGCTCTGACCCAACGGTCTTCTGAAAGGAGCAGGGGACGCAGGCTCCCGTAAAAATACCTCCTGTCCAGGTAGGCCTTTGAACCATCTTTCTTGTGATAGTAGGCTCTCGGAGTCGCCTCGCGCTGCATAACGGCGAAGAACTTTTCGAGATTTTCAAGGGACTGCTTGCTTCCCGCCATGTGAATGGTCGGACGAGGCTTTAATTTCCTACCAAAGTTGTATTGTATCCGACTCCAGAACAGGAGGGCAGCAAAAAGCGTCAACCCAGAGAGAGCCTCAATGGCCAACAGCGCGTTATCAATGCCATGATGACCGAGTGGAGAAATCAGGACTACGATTATAAAACTCAAAAGAAGCATCGTCGTTGATGCCGTGAAAGACGTCTCAAAAATGATGTGTTTTTGGTGGATTTTTTTGTAAATGCGCGATGTAATTTGATCGATTTCATCCAGGCCGTTTTGTTCGTCATTGGAGATAAAATTGGCGGCAACCCGCCGAAGGGACATCTTCTCGGCAATCATTGGCGCGTCGTCTGATCCTGCTGCCACGTTGGTTTCCTTTTTTGCCGACTGAGCCATTATGCGTTTCCTCCGCTCCGCAACTCATCCAAGTAATCGCTCCACCATTGCGCCATCGCTACACGCTCGGCCCAATAGGCCGACTGGTTGTAGATGCGCCGGATAATCCCCGGCACCATGTGGGCCAAAGCGCGCTCAATCGCGTCTGGGTTCCATTTCCCCGACTCGTTGAGCAGGGATGAGGCCGAAGTGCGGAAGCCGTGGGCTGTCATCTGGGCTTTGGAGTAGCCCATGCGCCGCAGCGCCGCGTTGACTGTGTTATCGCTGATCGGCCTCGCCCTGGACCGTACGGATGGGAATACGTAGCGTCCACCACCCGACAAGCCGCGCATTTCGCGCAATAGTGCCTGGGCCTGCTTTGACAGTGGCACCACGTGGGGCTGACGCATTTTCATCTTGGCCTCGGGTATCGTCCAGATGGCCTTGTCGAAATCAACCTCTATCCATTCCATCTGGCGTATCTCACCTGGGCGCTGGAACACATGTGGCGTGAGCTTCAAGGCGTACATGACGGCGGGGTCGCCCTGGTAATCGTCCATCGCCCGCAAGAGCGCGCCAAACTGCGCGGTATCGGTGATTGCAGCGAAATGCTTGACGGTCGGGGAGATCAGCGCGCCCTGTAAAAGCTGCGCTGGGTCGCGGTCGGCGCGCGCGGTTGCCGCCGCATAGCGGAAGACCTGCCCGGAAAAGGCACGGAGTTGCCTGGCCGTTTCCAGCCGCCCCCGGCGCTCGTGTTTTTTGAGTTCGTGAAGCAGCTCCTGGGGCGTGATGTCGGCCACCGGCCTCTTTCCAAAATCCGCCCCTAACAGTTTCAGTAGCCAGCGGTGCTTCGTCAGCGTCGTGGCGGCTCTTCCTTCGCGGCCCTTTTTTTCGATCAATTCCTCCGCCACGCTGGCAAAGGTATTCCCGGCACGAATGCTCGCCTCAATACGGGCTTGCCGTTTGGCGGCGTTTGGGTCGATTGAGTGGGCTAGTTGCTTGCGTGCGGCATCGCGGGCTGCTCGTGCCTCAGCCAATGTTATCTCGGGGTAAGCTCCCAGGGCGAGTTTACGCTCGGCCCCCTCTATGCGGTATTTGATGCGCCAGAGCTTGCTCCCTGTTGGATTGACCAGGAGATACAATCCATGGGCATCAGCTACCTTATAGGGTTTATCCTTGGGCTTGGAATTTCGAACTGCCGTGTCGGTTAGCGCCATTTGGGGGCCTCGGATTTGACGGGGCTTTGCGAGGCCCCCAAATAAAGCCCCCATCTTCAGCGGTTGCTGGCAGATAAAGGCAGCCACTGACAATCAGTGGCTGCTAAAAAGTACAGGATTTTCAGGGGTTTTTCAATCATCGGCGAGCGTCGCCGGACAGGAAATTGGAGCGGGTAGCGGGAATCGAACCCGCGCATCAAGCTTGGGAAGCTAACAGGCTACCATTACATCATACCCGCCTTGTGGCGAGTGATAATCCGGCAGCATCGACCATGCAAGTATTGACCAGCAAAGCCAGCGCGCTTACCCAAATATACCTCGTGATTTGTCCGGCCGGATTGCGGCGAGGTTAAATAAACGCGCTAAAGAGGCTATGGCGTTCCATATACGCCATCACCGCATTGGGCGGCCGGGCGTTATTGGTAGAGTGAGCCTGGATATGACCGAGACCCCGAAACGCCGTATTGCCACCGATTTAATCCACGCCGGGCGCATCCGCACCGACATGGCCGAGACGTCTGAGGCGTTATTCCTCACCTCCGGCTTTGTGTATGACAATGCCGAGCAGGCCGAGGCGGTGTTTAAAAACGAGATTCCGCACTATCAATATACCCGCTTTGCCAACCCGACGGTGGCGATGCTGGAGGGCAGGCTGGCCAAAATTGAGGGGGCTGAGGCCTGCCGCTGTACGGCGACCGGCATGGCGGCGGTGCATGCGGCAATGCTGTGCCATTTGAAAACCGGTGACCGGGTGGTGGCGGCCAGGGCGTTATTTGGCTCCTGCCATTGGATTGTGAGCACGCTGCTGCCGCAATACGGCATCGAGAGCGTTTTTGTGGATGGCGCTGACCTGGCAGCCTGGCAGGCGGCACTTGCCGAAAAAACCGCATTGGTGCTGTTGGAGACGCCTTCCAACCCGATGCTGGATATTGTTGATTTGCGGGCTGTTTGTGCAATGGCGCACGCGGCTGGTGCGATTGTGGTGGTGGATAACGTGTTTGCCACCCCGCTGTTGCAGCGCCCGATGGCGTTTGGCGCTGACGTGGTGGTGTATTCCGCCACCAAGCACATGGACGGCCAGGGCAGGGTGCTGGGTGGCGCAGTGCTGGGCAGCAAAACATGGATTGATACGGTGTTTCAGCCGTTTTTCAGGAATACCGGGCCGGCAATGTCACCGTTCAACGCCTGGGTGATTTTGAAGGGGCTGGAGACCATGGCGCTGCGGGTGGCCGCGCAATCCGCTAATGCTGAGGCGGTGGCGAATTTTCTTGCAGAATCCCCCAAAATTGCGCGGGCTTTGTACCCCACGCGCCCTGACCACCCGCAAGCTGCCCTAGCAAAGGCGCAAATGTCAGCCGGCGGGACCCTGGTTGCCTTTGAGGTGAAGGGCGGCAAGGCGGCAGCGTTCCGGCTGATGAATGCGTTCCAGATTATTACGATTTCGAATAACCTGGGAGATACCAAGTCTCTGGCAACGCACCCGGCCACCACCACCCATATGCGCATTGGGGCGGTGGAGCGGGCCAAGCTGGGGATTACCGATGGCACCATCCGGCTCTCGGTAGGGCTTGAGGATGCGCAAGATTTGATTGAGGATTTGAGCCAAGCGCTCGCGCAGGTTTGAGCGCTTGATCAAACAGCTCAAGAATTTAATCCTCGTTATTTAATTTGGTGTAGAAGGAATATTGTACGGGCAGACCTGCCTGTGGAACAATCAGGCGGGATTTGCAATCGATGTTGCTTTCGACCACATGCGGGCTGTGAACACCATGACAAATCTGCCTTTGCGGCATCGTAGCCATCTGCACCAGCTTGAAGCTGAGAGCATCGAAATCATCCGCGAGGTTGCGGCGGAATTCCGCAACCCGGTGATGCTATATTCAATCGGCAAAGACTCTGCGGTGATGCTGCATCTGGCGATCAAAGCGTTTTATCCGTCCAAGCCGCCGTTTCCGTTGCTGCATATTGATACCACCTGGAAATTCCAGGAGATGATCAAGTTCCGCGATGCTACCGCCAAGCGGTTGGGGCTGGAATTGCTGGTGCACACCAATGAGGAAGCTCGTGCGGCGGGGATCAACCCGTTCGACCACGGGGCATCTAATTACACCAACATCATGAAAACCGAGGCGCTGAAGCAGGCGCTCAATAAATTTGGTTTTGATGCGGCGTTTGGCGGGGCGCGGCGCGATGAGGAAAAATCCCGCGCCAAGGAGCGGATATTCTCGTTTCGTACCAGCAACCATGGCTGGGACCCCAAAGTGCAGCGGCCTGAATTATGGCGGCTTTTCAATACCCGCATCGCGCCTGGTGAATCGATCCGGGTGTTTCCACTCTCGAACTGGACCGAGGCTGACATCTGGCAATATATCGCGCAGGAAAGCATCCCGATTGTGCCGTTGTATTATGCCGCCCTCAGGCCGGTGGTGGAACGCCGTGGCCAGTTTATTATGGTTGATGATACGCGCTTCAAGTTTTTACCGGGTGAGGCCGTGCAGCAGCGGCTGGTGCGGTTTCGTACGTTGGGCTGCTACCCGCTAACTGCGGCGGTGGAAAGCGATGCTGATACGCTGGATAAAATTATCGATGAGATGCTGGCGGCGCGAACCTCGGAGCGTAGTGGCCGGTTGATCGACCATGATGAATCCGGCGCCATGGAAAAGAAAAAGCGCGAGGGGTATTTTTAATGTCAGCGCTGTTGTGCCCTGAAGCTTCCCCTGCGCAACGTTCACTGCTGCGGGTTCTCACCTGTGGCTCGGTGGATGATGGTAAATCTACCCTGATCGGGCGGTTGTTATTTGATACTCATTCAGTGCCGGATGATCAGATCATCACGCTGGCCCATGATTCGAAAAAATACGGCACCACCGGCGCGGATATGGATTTTGCCTTGCTGGTGGATGGGCTGGAGGCTGAGCGTGAGCAGGGCATCACCATTGATGTTGCCTACCGGTTTATGGGCACCAAAGCGCGCAAATTCATCATCGCCGATACGCCCGGCCATGAGCAATACACCCGCAATATGGTCACTGGTGCGTCAGGTGCTACACTTGCGATTTTGCTGGTGGATGCCCGCAAGGGCCTGCAGGTGCAAACCCGCCGGCATGCGTTTATCTGTGCGCTGCTGGGGATCAAGCATATTGTGCTGGCGGTGAATAAAATTGATTTGATGGGCTATAGTCAAAGCGTTTTTGAAACCATCACGTCAGAGTTTGCGGCGTTTTCCAGCAGGTTTAACTACCAGTCGGTTGTAGCGATTCCGCTTTCCGCCCGCTTTGGTGATAATGTGGCAACCAGTTCAGCCGCAATGCCGTGGTATCAGGGCCCAACTTTGTTGGCGCATCTTGAAGCGGTTGAAACCGCGGCGGATTTAGCGCAACTGCCGTTTAGGATGGCGGTGCAATGGGTGAACCGGCCAAACCTGGATTTTCGTGGTTTTTCCGGCACGGTGGGCTCTGGTTTTGTGCGCCCTGGCGATAAAGTTACGGTGGCGGGTTCAGGTGTTACGGCGCGGGTGGCGCGCATTGTAAGCTACGATGGTGATCTGCCCGAGGCGATTGCCGGTGATGCCATTACCCTGGTGCTGGATACCGAAATTGACGCTTCGCGCGGTGATGTGTTGGCCGCACCGGCTGATCTGCCGGAGGTAAGCGAGCAGTTTGCCGCTGATATTGTGTGGATGTCAGACGTGCCGATGCTGCCGGGCCGCAGCTATTTGTTCCGGGTGGGCACGCGCACGGTGGCGGGCACCATTACCAAGCTGAAATACCAAACCGATGTGAACAGCTTTGAGCATATTGCCAGCAATAGCCTGGCGTTAAACGAAATCGCCACGGTCAATATCTCGCTGAGCGCGGCGGTGGCGTTTGACCCCTATGATGCCAACAAGCGCACCGGCGCGTTTATTATGATCGACCGTGTGAATAACGCCACGCTGGCCGCGGGCATGATCAGGTTCGGGCTGCGGCGTTCAACCAACGTGCATCGCCAGGTGCTAACAGTGGATAAAGCGGCGCGCACCGCGTTGAATGGTCATAAGCCGGCGATATTATGGTTCACCGGCCTGTCAGGGTCCGGTAAATCCACCATCGCTAACATCGTGGAAGCCAAGCTGCACGCGGCTGGAGCGCATACTTATATGCTTGACGGCGATAACGTGCGCCACGGGCTAAACCGGGATTTGGGCTTTACGGACACTGACAGGGTGGAAAATATCCGCCGGGTGGCTGAGGTGGCAAAGCTGTTTGCTGACGCTGGGTTGATTGTGCTGGTGTCATTCATTTCGCCGTTCAGGGCGGAGCGCCAGATGGCGCGGGAACTAGCCGGGCCGGGGCAGTTTTTTGAGGTGTTTGTGGATACCCCAATTGATATTTGCCGCCAGCGTGACCCCAAGGGCCTGTATAAAAAGGCTGATGCCGGGCAGATTGCCAATTTTACCGGCATTACCAGCCCGTATGAACCGCCAGAAGCACCGGAGTTTCATGTGCTGACCGCGCAAAATACCCCTGAGCAAACCGCTCAGGTGATTATAGCTGGGTTAGGTGGCTTATTTGCGGGGCCTGATGCGGGTGCCTGAGCTGTCATGTTTTCGTCGTTGGCAGGGCGGAATCCGGCTGGTATGACACCACAAACCCAATCAGCAGGAGAGCAAACATGTCAGCCACCGCTAGTTTCACCAGGCTTGCCCGCGCCGATTTGAGCGAACTGGTAGAGGCTGCGAATGATGAAGACCCGCAGGCCTTCATGAGCTATCTGGCCGCCAACGGTACCTCGGTAGCTGATTACGACTGGGACGGCGATGTGTTCGAGGTGCTGCTGCCGGTGCTGGCGGAAGAATATGATATTGACCTGGAGACCAGCGAGAACGCGCTGGTGGCTGACCTCGCCGAGGCGATGGAGGCGATGGTGGTGATTTTGACCGCTGAGGATAAGGCCAAATATTTGGCCCTGCTGAGCCCTGAGAATTTCACTAAAAAGGAATTGCGCGAAGCCTATGAGGATTTCGCCGAGGAAGATGAGGAAGAAGCTGGGGATATGATGCTGGAGGGCATCACAGCACTTCATACAGCCCTGGGCGAGGCTGATGCCGACCATGTGGTGGTGCTGTCAGTAAACTAACCCCGCCTCCCCCTCCCCACGTCATCCTCGCGCCTTCACGTCATCCCCGCGTTTCATCGTCATCCCCGCGAATGCGGGGATCTTCTCACGGTGGGGAGGTTCCCGCCTTCGCGGGAATGACGGGGGAGAAAGCGGGAATGACAAGGGGGAGTGCTGGGATGACTGGGTGGCGGTGTGTTCGCTGATGCGGCGGGTAGAGTCAGCCATGAGGATATAGACCCAACCGGATTTAATAACTTTGTCATCCCCGCCTCTACGTCATTCCAACCCCTCGTCATCCCCGCGAAGGCGGGGACCTTCTCACGGTAGGGAGGTTCCCGCCTTCGCGGGAATGACAAGAAGGAGTGCGTGAATGACAGGGGGAAAGCGGGGACGACAAGGGGATGTTAGGGTGGCGTTCAAAATACGCCAGTTGTTTGAGATTATAACCCTGGGTGAAACCCGAGATTTGGCCTGCGCGATGTTGGCTGATGCGGCGAATAAGGTCAGACGTGACGCCGATATAGAGAGTGCCGCAAGGGCGGTTGGTGAGGATATAGACCCAACCGGGTTTCATAGCCCTGTCATTTCCGTGCCGCTGTTATCCCCGCTATCCTCGTCATCCCCGTGAAGGCGGGGACCTTCTCACGGTAAGGAGGTTCCCGCCTGCGCGGGAATGACAGGGAAAAAGCGGGAATGGCAGGGAGAAAGCGGCGATGACGGATAAGGAGCGGGTGGTTTTACTGCTTGGTGTTTTGGGCTTCGGCTTCCTCGTCATCCTCACACTTTCTTGTCATCCCCGCGAAGGCGGGGATCTTCTCACGGTGAGGAGGTTCCCGCCTGCGCGGGAATGACAGGGAAAAAGCGGGAATGGCAGGGAGAAAGCGGCGATGACGAATAAGGAGCGGGCGGTTTTACTGCTTGGTGTTTTGGGCTTCGGCCCTCAAGTCAGCGGCGCGGGCCAGGATGCGGTCTTCCAGGCCGTTGACTGTGGCGGGGTCAACATCGGCGTTCACCCATTGGCCGTTTTGCAGCACCTGGTGGAACAGCGATACCTTGATGGCATTGGCGCTCATGGTCTGGCTTAGGATATAGGCATTGGCCTTGAAGCGCTCGTTCGGGGTGGCTGGGGGCGAATACCAGTCAGTGATAATCACGCCGCCGAACGGGTCAGCCGAAACCAGCGGCATGAAGGAGAGGGTATCAAGCGTGGCGCGCCAAACATAGGCGTTAACCTGGATGCCGGTGGCGGATTGGTTGCTGTTGCCCTTGCCGAAGATGGCGGCCACACCAGGAAAGGCGTTCTCGCCATTGAGACCAGAGCCAGGAACGGCTTGCGCCATGGTGTTATTGACCTGACCGGGTTGCAGGGGTGTGCTGTGTGGCAGGTAGCTGCAGCCAGCCAAAGCGGCGGACAGGCTTAAAATTCCGGAACGCAAACCACGGCGCAAACTGATCATGAACGACCTCAAAAGGTAAACAATAGTGAAAACGCATCCGGTCTGTAGTCTGCCCGGGCGGTTCCGCCAAGGGGTTGGCGGCATGTGGATAAAGAAAAAGGCGGCAGGTTGCCCTGCCGCCTTTTGCTAAACCGTTAAGCGGTAAAGCTTACCAGTGCAGTGATGCGCCAACGCCGATGGCATTGGTATGGCCATTGCCGTTCGGGCCGGCACCGGAGTTACCAACCTGATGAATCTGGCCGTACAGATATTGCACGAACAGGTTCAGGTTAGGCGTAAACACGTAGTTGGCGCCAACAGCCAAACCGTTGCTGGTTTCGGTACGGGCAACGGCGGATGCACCAGCGCTCTGGTTGAAGAAGTAGCTGGCACCCAAGATAACCGGACCTGCTGTGTAGGTGCCGGAGACCAGAATGTCGCTGTCGTTACGCTGGCCGGATTTCACGAAGGTATAACCGTCGTTCACAGAACCGTCCTTGTAGTTAACACCAAGGGCGGCGCCACCAAAGGTGACCTGACCACCAGCCTGGAAGATGCCCATGTTTTTGTAAGGCTGAGCGCCACCTGTGTTGCCCAGCGGTGAAGCATCAAGGTATCCAGCGGAAGCCTTCAGGCCAACGCCGTCCATCTCAGTGGTGTAGCCAACCATTGCATCGATGGTGTTGCGACGACGGCTAGGTGAACTACCGGAAATAGCAGACGCACCTGACTGATTACCAGCGGTGCCTTCGGCTAAGCCGTTTGAGTTCGGCTCAAAGCCGACAGCAAAGTTCAAACCAGCGAATGACGGTGATTCATACACGATTTTTGAAGTGGTGTAGAGCGCACCAGACACGGCGAACAGGTTCTTTGGCGCACCATTGTAGATGAGAGCAGCAGTGCCAAGGTCTGAGTTAAACTGCTGATAGTCACCAAAGGCTTCAATGTCACCATAGGACATCAGGCTGAAGGCACTGTCAGTCTGACCAAAGCGAACATAACCAGCATCTTTAGCGCCGATATAGCCATAGGCGCGGCGCACATACAGGCTCACAGTGCCGTTGGGGGATGTGGTGTTACCGTTAACGCCAGCACCGTTCGGGTTGGCCAATGTGTCACGAATTTCAGAAGCAACACCGTATTGCAGGCCATCCTTGGTGGTGGCATCAAAACCCGGATACAGGCGGAACAGGCCGACAGTGTTGATCGGCGCGAATTTTGTTGAGCCAGAGTTTTTTGAGCTAGAGTTCGGGTTGTTCAAGGCCACAGCCTCAAAGTCAAACCAGCCGTTCAAATGGACAACAACGGTGCCTGGGGCCGGAGCCTTGGCAGGCTGGGCTTGGGCGCCGCCGGTGAGTGCGAGGGTACCCGCGATGGTGGCTACAGAAGCCAAAAGAAGTTTGCGCATGAAAATCTCCCAGAGAAGCCGGATGCCCGGCCAGAATTAAAACAACCAAATTTTACGCGACCAAAAATTCAACTACGCGAATCAATGAGCCGCGAGCGTAGGCCGGAAACGTTAAAAGCCCGAACGAGCGTTTGAGGCAATGTCTGAAATAGTGATTTTGCTTAATTGCTGGCGAGTGTGGCACAAGCGCCACAACGGTATGACATTACTATGAAATATAATCCGCCAGCGCGCGGATTGATGCTGCGCCGCAACTAAAACCTGCTAATTGTTTCATTACTTTACCGGTAATGCCGCCCAATGCGTAGGCTTTTGCGGGTCTGGCGTTGCGGGCCAGTGCCCGCCACCGGCAAGGCCCCAGCGGCCGGCTACCAGGTTGGCCAACAGGGTGGCTGGCGGTGGCGCATAATGGTGAGATGAAAATAATCGCGGCATTGGCGCGGCGGGCGCGGATAACATCCGGCGGATTATGCGCCGAGGCGGTTTTCAAACCGGTTTTGGGGCGGGAATAACCCGCGAAATGGCCGCCGCGTAAGTGCACCCCGGCCTGCAGACGGGCGGCGAGCCGGGCATCCCCCGCCACCACCAGAGCGATGCGCCGGGCTTTACAAAGCCGGGCGATCCGCAGCCCCAGCGCCAGCCGGCCCGGCGCGTCATCATGGCGGAATACCACGCCGCTGATGCCAGCGGGTAATGCTTTGATGCTGGGCAGTGGGTCAGGCAGCCGTGTTAAGTCAGTGAACAGCCACAGGGTAGGGTATGGGTTGCGGTAACGCTGCTTTACCCGGCGTGCCCAGATGATTAACCCTTGGTCCATGACTGACCTTATATCGCTCCCTTCGGCGCTCGCCAGTGTGTTGGCGCGCATTGATCACGCAGCGCTGGCGGCGGGGCGCCGACCTGATGATGTGGCGCTGGTGGCGGTTTCCAAAACCCATGGGCCGCAAGCCGTGGCGGCAGCGCTGGCGGCAGGGCAGATGGCGTTTGGCGAAAACCGGCTGCAGGAGGCGGCGGGGAAGTTTCCGGCGGTGCTGGCGCAGTGCCCGGCGGCGCGGTTGCATCTGATTGGCGGCTTGCAGACCAATAAGGCCAAGGAGGCGGTGCATTTATGCCATGTGATCGAGACTTTGGACCGGCCCAGGCTGGCAGATGCCATTGCCAACGCGGCCATGGGGTTTGGCAAATGCCCGGATTTGTTGGTGCAGGTGAATATTGGCGACGAGCCGCAAAAATCCGGCGTGGCGGTGGCGCAGGCTGATGTGTTTATCAGGGATATGAAGGCGCGGTTCGGGGCCTCGGTGACCGGGCTGATGTGTATTCCCCCGGCGGATACTGACCCGGTGCCGTATTTCAAGCGGCTGGTCGCGATGGCGGATGCGCATGGGCTGGCGGTGCGCTCAATGGGAATGTCAGGGGATTTTGAGGCGGCGATTGCCTGCGGGGCGACGCATGTAAGGGTGGGGTCGGCAATTTTTGGGGTGCGGGGGTAGGGGGTCCCCGCTTTCGCGGGGATGACGGTGAAAAAAGAGTGGGGATGACGGTGAGAAAGCACGGGGAGGACGGTGCGGAATGTGGAGGGGGTCCCCGCTTTCGCGGGGATGACGATAAAAGAGCGGGGATGACGTGAGCGTTATTTGTGTTTTAGCGCGTCCATAATTCCGAATTCGCCCGGCAGGCTACCTTTGGGGAAAAGCCGGTTGATGTGGCCCATTTTGCGGCCTGGCCGGGCTTCGGTTTTGCCGTAATGGTGCGCAATCAGGCCGGGGGTGGCCAAAATGGCGGGCCAGTCGGCCATGTCATCCGGGCCGATCAGGTTTTTCATCACCGCGTCAGCGTGGCGCGATGCCGGCGGCAGCGGTAGGCCGGCGACGGCGCGGATGTGCATTTCAAACTGGCTGGCTGGGCAGGCATCGATGGTCCAGTGGCCGGAATTATGCGGGCGCGGCGCGATTTCATTGACCAGCAGCGTGCCACTGGCGGTCACGAACATCTCCACCGCCAGCAGGCCGATTAAATTGAGCTTTTCGGCGATCAACCGGCCCAGGCGCGTGGCCTCAGCCAGTGTGGCCAGTGGCAGCGGGGCGGGGGCCAAAGTGAGATCGAGGATATGGTGCTTGTGGCGGTTCTCAACGGGGTCAAAGCTGGTGATGCTGCCATCAGCGCCGCGCGCGATGATGACTGAGATTTCGCAGGCAAAATCAATAAAGCCCTCGAGCACCAAAGGTTTGGGGGCAAGAGCGTTGAAGGCAGCGGCCGCATCTTCTGGCGTGCGCAGCATCGCCTGACCTTTGCCGTCATAGCCAAGCCGGGTGGTTTTAAGCACTCCGGGCAGGCCAAGGGTTGCGATGGCGGCGCTGAGATCAGCTTCGGTTTCGATCGCCGCAAATGGCGCGGTAGGGGCGCCGATGCTGTTGAGGAAGTTTTTTTCATCCAGACGGTCTTGGCTGATGGCCAGAACCTCAGCGCTTGGGTGCACCGGCTTCAGGCTGGTGAGCAACTGCAGGCTGGCGGCGGGAATATTTTCAAACTCAAAGGTAATCACATCCACACTGGCGGCGAAGGTTTTTAGTGCCTCATGGTCAGTGTAATCCGCCACGGTGGTTTGGGCGGCCACCTGGGAGGCTGGGCTGGCCACCTCAGGCGTGAAGATATGGCAACGGTAGCCCAGCCGTGCTGCGGCCATTGCGGACATGCGGCCCAACTGGCCGCCGCCAATGATGCCGATGGTCGAACCGGGGGGCAGGCTCATTCGGGTAATTCGGGGACGGTTTGCGTTTGTTCGGCCCGCAAGGCGGCAACGCGGGTGCTTAAAGCGGGGTCAGACAAGGCCAGAATGGAAGCTGCCAAAATCCCGGCGTTGATGGCGCCGGGCTTGCCGATGGCCAAAGTGCCGACCGGTATGCCGCCCGGCATCTGCACAATAGAGAGCAAACTATCTTGGCCCTGCAACGCCGTACTGGCCACCGGCACGCCCAGAACCGGCAGAATGGTCATGGCGGCTGCCATGCCGGGCAGATGCGCAGCCCCGCCGGCCCCGGCGATGATGATTTTTAACCCACGCGCCTGAGCGGTTGTGGCGTAGTCATACAGCCGTTGCGGGGTGCGGTGCGCCGAGACCACTTTGGCTTCATAGGGTACGCCCAGTTTTTGCAGGATTTCCGCGGCATGTTGCATAACAGGCCAATCTGACCGGCTGCCCATGATGATACCAACCAAAGGCTTGTTCATGCTGTGCGGTCCGGGATCAGGCGGCTTTCCAACCAGGCGATTTCATCCTTGAGGCCGAGCTTGCGCTTTTTAAGCCGTTGGATTTGCAACTGGTCCAGCGGGCTATGCTCAGTGATGCGAGCGATCACGGTATCAAGGTCGCGGTGTTCGCTGCGCAGCGCGTGCAGGCGGCGGAGAAGATTGTCTTTGTCGGTCAGCATGGCGGAGCCATAGAGCGAATCCTTGTCGGCTGGAACCGAAATCTTCGGTGGATAACGGATCGGGTGTGCGTTTATTCAGATGACAAAGATGTGGCAATGGCGCTAGCCTCCAAAGTCCGGGGTTCCCCCGGATTTGAAACGGCAATTTCGGCCACGAAACTTTCTGAGGAGGCATTATGAGCCTACAATCGCATATCGAGGCGCTTAAGGAGCGTCACGCCAGTTTGGACACACAAATTCACGTTGAGGATTCCCGGCCGCGCCCGGATGATGGGCAACTGGCCAAGCTGAAACTGGAAAAATTGCGGTTGAAAGAGGAAATGGCCCGATTGCGAACTCAGGGTGGCTGAGTACCTCTAAATCCTCAAACCCGGCATGGCCCCTGGCGATGCCGGGTTTTTTATCGGCCGGCCAAAGTGCTGCTTTGCCTTGCTAGCGCCGCCGGATTGGCCTAATTGAGCATTATGGCATCGCCCGAGACCTTTTTTGGACTCCTCCTTCGACTTACGCACCCCTGGGCGTAGTCAAGCCGCGCGACCTTCACCGTCAGCCGGCAGCGTTCAGGGGAAATGCCCCAGTTAAATTTTCATTGGCATTCTGAGCGTATAGCGGAGCAAGTTTATGAGCATTCAACACCCTAATTTCGGCCAGATCAGCGCGCAACGCGTGATCATATTTGACACCACCTTGCGTGACGGCGAGCAATCACCAGGGTTTTCGATGAACCTCGACGAAAAACTGCGGATGGCGGAAATGCTGGCCGAACTTGGCGTCGATGTGATCGAGGCCGGCTTCCCGATCGCCAGCATCGGCGATTTTGACAGCGTGAAAACCATTGCGGAGACTGTGAAAGGCCCGGTGATTGCGGGTCTGGCGCGCTCTGGCGCGGCGGATATCATCCGCGCCGGGGAGGCGGTAAAGGCCGCGGAGCGCAAGCGAATTCATACATTTATCTCAACCTCGCCGCTGCATATGAAATATAAACTGCGGATGGAACCCGATGCCGTGCTGGCGGCAGTGACAGCTTCTGTCACGCTGGCGCGCGATTTTACTGATGATGTGGAATGGTCCGCCGAGGATGGCAGCCGCACCGATGCGGATTTTTTATGCCGCTGCGTGGAAGCGGCGATCGCGGCGGGGGCCACCACCATTAACATCCCTGATACCGTGGGTTATGCCGTGCCAGAGGATATGGCGCGGATTTTCAATATGGTGCGCGCGCGGGTGCCGGGTGCTGAGAAAGCGATTTTCTCGACCCATTGCCATAATGACTTAGGTTTGGCGGTGGCCAACACGCTGGCGGCGGTGAACGCCGGGGCGCGCCAAATTGAATGCACCATCAATGGCATTGGTGAGCGGGCTGGTAATGCCGCCCTGGAAGAAGTGGCCATGGCGATCCGCACCCGGCCTGACGTGGCGCCCTATGTGCATAACATTGATACCACGCGGATATTACGCACCTCCAAGCTGCTGGCCACCATCACCGGGTTTGATGTGCAGCCTAACAAGGCGATTGTGGGCCGCAATGCGTTTGCGCATGAATCCGGCATTCATCAGGATGGCATGCTCAAAAACGCCGCCACCTATGAAATTATGACGCCAGAGAGCGTGGGCTGGCAGAAAACCTCGTTGGTGATGGGCAAACATTCAGGCCGGGCCGCGTTTCGTGATAAATTAGCGACGCTGGGATACGGCGAGCTGGGTAACAACGCGCTGAATGATGCGTTCCGCCGGTTCAAGGATTTGGCTGACCGCAAAAAGATTGTTTACGATGATGATATTGTAGCACTGGTTGATGATGAGGTGATGCGCGACCATCAGCGCATTAAATTTGTCTCATTGGAATTATGGGCAGGCTCAAAAGCCAAGCCACGGGCGTTGCTGGAGCTGGAGGTGGATGGCAGCGTGCATACCGCTGAAGCGCTGGGTGATGGCCCGGTGGATGCCACTTTTAATGCCATTCACGCGATTTTCCCGCACACCGCTGAATTACGGCTGTTCTCGGTAGGTGCCGTGACCGAGGGTACCGACGCGCAGGCCAAATGCTCAGTGCGGCTGGAAGAGGATGGCAAGCTGGTGGATGGCCAAGGCGCTGATACTGACACCATTGTGGCGGCGGCACGGGCTTATTTGCATGCGCTAAATAAGCTGCTGGTAAAGCGCGCCCGCACCGCACCGGCGGCGCTGGCCAGTTAAACCCCCAGCTAAACCTTACGGGGTCTCTGTCTAAAGCTTAATGCAGTGCTTGGGGCCGCGTGCTAGAATTGGCGGCTAAGCTGGGCTGATGCGTCTGCCTTCGCACTTGCAGGGGTAGAAGCTGTTCTGTAAGCCCAGCCTGCTTGCGGGACCATGTGAACTTGCGTCTCAAATGCGTAGGAAGGATGTTAATGTTTGCTCGAATTCTAGGGATCATGTCAGCCGACATGGCCATCGACCTTGGTACCGCCAATACGCTGGTTTACGTTAAAGGCCGGGGGATTGTGCTGGCTGAACCCTCAGTCGTTGCCATCGCTGATGTGAAGGGCCGCAAGCATGTGCTGGCCGTGGGTGAGGAGGCCAAGCAGATGCTGGGCCGCACCCCTGGTAACATTCAGGCCATCAGGCCACTGCGCGATGGTGTGATTGCTGACTTTGAAGTGGCGGAAGAAATGATCAAGCATTTCATCCGCAAAGTGCATAACCGCCGCGGCTTTGCCTCACCGCTGATTATTATTTGCGTGCCATCTGGCTCAACCGCTGTGGAACGCCGGGCGATTCAGGAATCAGCGGAGTCCGCTGGGGCGCGTAAAGTATTGCTGATCGAGGAGCCGATGGCAGCCGCCATTGGTGCTGGACTGCCGGTGACCGAGCCATCAGGTTCGATGGTGGTGGATATTGGTGGTGGCACCACCGAGGTGGCGGTGATCTCGCTGGGTGGCATTGTGTACGCGCGCTCAGTGCGGGTGGGTGGCGATAAAATGGATGAGGCCATTATCTCATACATTCGCCGGCAGTTTAATTTGTTGATCGGTGAAAGCTCGGCTGAGCGGATTAAAATGGATATTGGCGCGGCCTGGGTTGATAATGACCAGGATGGCCCAACCCGGTTCCTCAAGGGCCGCGATTTAATCAATGGCGTGCCGCGCGAAGTAACCGTAACACAGCGCCAGATTGCCGAGAGCCTGGCCGAGCCGATCGGGCAGATTGTGGAAGCCGTGAAGGTGGCGCTGGAGAATTGCCCACCGGAACTGGCGGCTGATATTGTCGATAAAGGCATAATGCTGACCGGCGGCGGGGCCTTGCTGCACCGGCTAGATGAGGTGCTGCGCGTTTCCACCGGTTTGCCGGTGATGGTGGCGGAAAACCCGCTGCAATGCGTGGCGTTAGGCACCGGCCGGGCTTTGGAGGAAATTAAGCGGCTACGGCCGGTATTATCCTCAATGTATTGACCATAAGGCCGGAAGTAACACTTCCGGCCTTATTTTTTCAGCCTTATTTTTTACCGGCATGTGCTTCGAGCAGGGACAATAATCCGTCGATGATCTGCCCCGGCGTGGGCGGGCAGCCTGAGATCATTAAATCAACCGCGAGAATTGAATCAGCACCGCCGGTAATGGCGGGGGAGCCTTTGAAGACGCCGCCGTCAACCGCGCAGTCACCCACCGCGATGGTAAAAATCGGGTCCGGCATGGCGGCGCGGGCCTGGCGCAGCGCCTCGCCCATGTTGCGGGCGGCAACGCCGGTGATCAACAAAATATCAGCATGGCGTGGGCTGGGGGTGAAGGTTAGGCCGTATTGGGTGAGGTCATACACCATGTTCTGAATGGCGCGCAGTTCTAGCTCGCAGCCGTTGCAGGAGCCAGAGTCGACATGGCGGATGGCGAGGCTGCGGCCAAGTTTTTCGTTGGAAAGATTTTGTAAGCGCTCAGCCAGGGCGGCAGCGGTGCTGTGCCCGGCTTCGCGGGGGGGGCTGGGTTTAGTGAGCAAATGCCGCGCTAACGTGCTCCATACCATTACAGATCAACTCCGGAATATGAGGCGTTGACGGATTTATTGATCAGCGGGAAATCCGCAATGATACTGGTGCAGGCGGCATGTTCCACCAGCGGCCAGAGCAATGTGCTGGCATCGGCCACAAAAACATCAGTGATCAGCCCGGATTCGATATTCAGCCAGTGCCAGACCGGGCCGCGGAAACTCTCCGCAACACCCAGTGCCATGCCGGAAGTGGCGGGCGGCGCGATAGCGATCTGGCCGTCGGGCAGATGGTTCAGCAGAGTACGGATGATGCGGCAGCTTTCAGCCAGTTCGGCCAGCCTGATTTTGACGCGCGCGGCGACATCGCCCTCAGTTTCCACCGGCACTGTGAGTTCCATAAGCTCGTAGGGCGCATAGCCGGGGCTGGTGCGGGCATCGGTCTGGCGGCCCGAGGCGCGGCCGGTGACACCGCCGGCGGCGTAGCGGGCGGCAAGGTGAATTCCGATATGGCCGGTCCCTACCAGGCGGTCTTGCAGGCTGGCGTAATCCTCGAATACTCGGGTCAGGCCGGGGCGCTCGGTTTCGAGCGCATCAAGGCTGCGGCGGATGGCATCATCGCCGCCGGTTTTAATATCCCCCGCCACGCCACCGGGGATCACCATATCCATCATCAGCCGGTGGCCGAAGGCAGCGTTGGCGGCAGCGCAGAGGGATTCGCGGTGCCAGGCGAAGCGAGCGTCAAGGAAGGCGAACCCGGCATCACCGGCGATGGCGCCAATGTCGGAGGTATGGTTGGCCATGCGCTCCAGCTCGGCCATCACCGCGCGCAACTGCACCGCGCGGGGCGGCAAGGTGAGGCCGAGGGCGGCTTCGGTAGCGTGGGCGAAAGCCAGGGAATGCGCCACCGTGGCATCGCCCGAGATGCGGGCGGCGAAGCGGGCGGCGTTACGGGGGGATTTGCCGCGCATCAGGGCCAGCGTGCCTTTGTGGGTGTAGCCAAGGCGGGCTTCGAGCTTCAGGACTTTCTCGCCGATGATGGAAAAGCGGAAATGGCCGGGTTCAATGATTCCGGCATGAATCGGGCCGACGGCCATCTGGTGTACGCCCTCGCCAGGGGCGGGGCGGAATTCCGGCCAGGGGGCGGTGCCGTTGGGGCTCAGGAAATGCTCGATGGCGGTGTTGCTGTGGCTAACACCGCTGGCTTTGTGGCCGTTGAGGTCCAGGCTGAGCTTCTCGAACCAGGCGGCCCCGGGGTGCTTAGGCGAGAGCGCCGGATACGTGCCGTCCTCAAGGCTGGTGGTGATCAGACCGGCGTCAAACAGCGCGTAGGCCAATTCGCCACTGGTCCATAAGGCAATGAATGCGCCGGTGTGATTTTGCCAGGCATGGGCTGAAAGATGCGGGGGGCTCATTGCAGTGCCTCCGCGATGTGCGAGAGCAACGCAACCAGGGGGACCGGCATAGCGAACGCCAGCAGCACCACCAAGACGAGATGGGCGTAGATCGTGATGATATCAGCCCCGGCTTTTTGCGGCTTGGCACTGGCGGGGGCAGGGGCGAAACCGACCGGGCCAACCTGGCGGATGATGGCGATGGCGCATAACAGCAGCCCGCCACCAAATGGCAGCGAATAATATAGCGCGCGGATAATGGTCTGGCTGATGATGAGATATTCGCTGGTGAATAATCCGGAAGGCGGCAGGCCGGTTAAAGCAAAAATGCAAATGACCAGCAGCCAGCCGAGGTGTTTGTTGGTGGCGATCATGCCGCGCAGGTGTGAGAACCCGTAATTGCCAGGGGCCGCACTGCCGCGTGCCAGAGCCGCTTTGGTGAGTGCTTGAAACAGCGCTGATTTCAGCAAAGTGTGCAACAGCATATGCAGCAACCCGCCAAAAATAATGGCGGGACCGCCGATGCCGAAGGCAAAGATGGCGATGCCGGAATGCTCGATCGAGGAGAAACCAAAAAACCGGCGGGAGTCACGCCGCCGCCAGAGCGAGAAGCCGGTGAGGAATAATGAGGCCAGGCCAAGGATAAGCAGGAATGGGCCAGGATGCATGGCACCAGCACCCGCGGCGGCGTTGGCTGACATTAAATGGCGAAACCGCAACAATGCCAGCAGGGCGACATTCAGCATCAGGCCGGAGAGTGTGGCGGTAAGCGGGATGGGGCCCTCAGCATAGGCATCCGGCAGCCAGCCGTGCAGCGGCACCAAGGCCGCTTTGGTGCCGAAGCCGAACAATAAAAATACGAACGCCAGGGTCATCAGCGAGCCGTCAAGCTGTGCCGCATGTTGTGTGAGGGCGCTAAAGCTCATGGCGGCAATGCCGGGGCCAAGCGCTGGTTGTGCTGCGAGGTAGGTGAGCATGATGCCAAACAAGGCCAGCGCGATGCCCACGCCGCCGAGGATGAAATATTTCCAGGCGGCTTCCAGCGCCGAGGCGGTGCGGGAGAGTGATACGCCCAAGGTGGCGGAGATGGTTGCACCTTCAACCGCCACCCACAGCAGGCCGATGTTATCAGCGTACAGTCCAAGCAGCGTGGTGCCCAGCATCACCTGGCACATGGCGTGATACAGCCGCCAGCGCGAGATGGATTTGCGGCCTTGCTCGCTTTTGATGAAGCTAAGGTTGTTGACCGAGGTGGTGAAGCCGACAAAGCCGCTGACAATGCCGAAGATGATGCCGAGGTTGTCGGCATGCAGCATGCCGGTGCCGGGGCTGAAACCAACGCCGAGCGTTAGGGCAAACGTCACGCTGTTGAGTGCGAGATTGAAGTAGGAAGCGCTGGTGGCGTTGCCAGCCAGCGCCAGCGGAATGGCGGCAAGCAGAGGCACCAGAACGGCGAGCAGAGCGATGCTCATTGGTGTGCCCCGCTTGCGCGGGGATGACCGGAAAGGGCATACAAATAAGCCAACTTGCTCATCGACCTTGTTTCTCGATGGATTCGATACCGGCGATATCGAGATTGTCGAAATGCTCACGGATACGGAACAAAAACACCCCCACAACCAAAAAGGCCATAAGTACCAACAGTGCCACCGAAAGTTCCGCCACGAACGGCATGCCCGGCATACCAATGGCCGCCAGAACCAGGCCGTTTTCAGTGGAGAGAAAACCGATGACCTGGCTGAGCGCGTTGCGCCGGGTGGTCATGACTAACAAACCCAACAAAACCACTGACAATGAGATGGCGAGATCTTCACGCGTCAGGGTAACGGCGTTCATGGTGGTGGGCAGCACCACCCATACCGCGACACCGATCAAGCCGACGCCCAGGATCATTGAAAGCCCAACCGGCATGGCGGTTTCCACCGCGCGGGTGATGTTGAAGTTTTTAACAATGCGCCGCAAACCAACCGGCAACGCGATGGCTTTGATGATCAATGTAATGCCACCCGTAAGATAAAGTGCCAGTTCATGCTGGGCGTAGCCCTGCCAGAATGCCGCCGCCGTCAGGGTCATGGCTTCAAACTGGTAGAGCGTGATCATGGCGGCGAGGCGGCGCTGTGAAAGCAGGGCGAATGCGCAGATCAGGATCACGCCGCCCAGCAGATGCGCGAAGGGGTAAATTAAGTTATTCATGTGCCGCCCAGCTTGGTGGCAACGAATAAAAACACGCTGGAGAGGATGCCAAGCAGCAAGGCCACGCCGAGGAATTCCGGCACCCGGAAGACGCGCATTTTAGCGGTGGCGACTTCAAAAGCTGCCAAAGCAAAAGCCCCGATGATGAGTTTAACACCCCATGAAACCAGCCCACCCGGCCAAGTGAGCATGGCGCTGGAATCAGCCAGACCAAACGGCAAGAAGATGGCGCTGATCAATGACATCCAGATCATCAGCCGCAAAGCAGCGGCGTAATAAAATAACGCGAGATAGCGGCCCGAATATTCCAGCAACATCGCCTCATGCACCATGCCAAGTTCAAGATGGCCAGCGGGATTATCAACCGGGATACGGCCGGTTTCAGTGAGTGCCACGCATAGCATGGCGGCGAACGCAAAGCCGAGCGAAACCGAGAGGCCGATATGGCCGTCACGAAACTGTATGCCGATGCCGTCAACCGTGGGCGTATGCGCGAGCAGCACAAAGGTGAGCACCAACACCAGTACGGCGGCTTCGGTAAACAGGCTGAACAGCGTGTCACGCGCGGCCCCAGCACCGCCGAAGCCAAAGCCGGTTTCCAGCCCGGCCAGCATGGTGGCGCCGCGGGCCAAGGCGAACAGGCCGATCAGGGTGATGAAATCCGATAGTGGCGCGGTGATCAGGCCAAAGCTGAAGCTTGGCACCAGCAACGCGGCAACGGCGGTGGCGCTGAGCGTGATGAACGGCCAGATTTTGTAAAATTGCGTGGCGGTGTCTGGGATGAGTGCGGTTTTGCGCAGTAGTTTGGCAAGGTCGCGGTAGGGTTGCAGGTAGGGCGGGCCGGTGCGGCCCAGCAGCCTGGCGCGCGCCTTGCTGACAATGCCCATCAGCAGCGGGGCGAGGCCGAACACCAAAACGGAGTGGATGATGGTGGCGATGACGGCGAGGAGCGCGCGCAGCATGCTCAAGCCCCCTGCACGAAGCCGAGGGCGGCGAGAAACAGCACCAATGCGGCAAACACAAAGGCCAGACGCTGGCGGATGGTGGCGCGACGCACGCGCTCAGCGGCGCGGGTGAATTGCACGTTCAGGCGGCGCAGCGGGTCGAGCACGTAAAGCTCGCCGGGGTCGATGGTTTTAACGCCGAGAATGGCAACGCCCAGCACCCGCTGGATCGGTTCGGCAAAGCCGGTGCCAGTGGCTTGGGTAACCGGGTCACCAAACGGCAGCCACGCCGGGGGTTTGCCAAAGCCACCATTAAAGGCGTGCACTTCGCGTTCGGCTTTGGTGCCGTAGCGTTTGAGGGCCGCGTAGGTGGCCCCGGCGGCGAGCAGCAGCAAAGTTGCGAGAGGGGCAGGCGCGTAGCCGAGAGGTGTTTGTGCAGCACCTGGGATCAACTGGTTGATCACCGGGTTGAGGAGAAGCAAAATCAGGCCGGGAAACAGCGCGACGGGGATGCAAAGGATGCCGAGCAGGCCCATGCCGAATAACACGGGTTGCTCAGCTTCTTCGGCGGCGGCGGCGCGCAGGCTGCGCGGGCGGCCCAGAAAGCCGATGCCGATGATTCGCACCGCCGCACCCAGGGCCAGGGCAGCGCTGAGGCCAAGGATGGCAAGCAAGGCTGTGAAGCCGATGCGTGCGATAATCTCACCGGTGCCGGCAGCGTTGATGACAGCGTGCAGCAACAAAAACTCCGGCGCGAAGCCGGGGCCAAGCGGGAGAGCGGCCATGCCAAAGCAGCCCGCCAGCATCAGGCCGCCGAGTTTGGGCATGCCGCGAATGAGGCCGCCCAGCCAGTCCAGCGAGCTGGTGCCGGTGGCGTGTTTTACCGCGCCTGCGCCCAAAAATAACAAAGGTTTGAACAGCCCATGCGCAATGGCGCACAGCAACGCGCCTTGCAGCGCCAGCGCGGCGAGAGATGGGTCATCCAGTGCCTTGGCACGCAGCGCGATGCCAAGGCCGACGGCGATCAAACCGACATGCTCGACCGTGGAGCAGGCCAGAATGGTTTTAAGCTCCACTTCCAGCATTGCCCGCAGTGAGCCGATGAGGACCGAGGCAGAACCAGCGATGATTAAGGCTGTGCCCCACCAGGGCTGGGCAGCAGCCCCCAACACGATGAAGCCGTAGCGAATGAGGATGTATAATGCCACCTTGACCATGCCGCCCGACATCAGGGCCGAGACCCCGGCGGAAGGGGCGGGGTGCGCCCGTGGCAGCCAAGCGTGTAAGGGCGCTAGCCCGGCTTTGGCCCCGGCACCCAGCAGGATCAGGCTGAAGGCGATGCCGCCGGGCGGTATGAACAGTGCGGGTAAAAGGCAGGCGCCAGAAAACATCGCGATGCCGGCATAAAGCGTGGCTGGTTTACGGTCACCGCGCAGCACCAGCAACCAGGAGGCAGCGCTCATCAGCTCGAAGCCCAGCAACAAGGTAAACGCCTCAGCCGCCAACACCGTTAGCACCATGCCAGCGATAAAGAACCAGTATGCAACTGATTTACGGTCGGGCCCGAGCCCGGTTGCGATGATCTGCGGGGCGAGAATGGCCAGAAACAATAACGCCAGCGGGTCGTGGGCCAGATGAAAACCATGGCCGGGCAACCCGATTGATAGAGCAAGATATTGATTCACAACACGGCTGTAGCAAACCACTGCCCGCGCCGTAAGAGTTATTACAAAATGTTGTCACGATTGGCGCACTGGCTGGGACGGGAGGATTCGAACCTCCGCATGGCGGAATCAAAATCCGCTGCCTTACCGCTTGGCGACGTCCCAATAGGCGTGGGTAGTGTTGTGTTTAGTGTTGTACGTGGTGCTCATATGTCGGTGGGGGCTGGTTCGTAAAGCCCCCCGGCCCAGTGCCACCAATTTGGCTGACAAATATTTGTGGCAGCGGTGGTGGCGGCAGCGGGCGTGGCGAAGATGGCAAAGCAGGTGGCGCCGGAGCCAGACATGCGGGCCAACCGGCAGCCGGGCAAGGATTTGAGGTGGGCCAGCACGTCACCGATCACCGGGGCCAGGCTGATGGCGGGCGGTTCGAGGTCGTTGCTGGTATGAGAGAGGGCTTCCACCAGGGCCTCAGGAGTGCTCCAGCCGGCTGGAAAGGCGGCGGGCGGCGTGAAGGCAGCGGCGCGGGCGCGAAACACCGCCGGGGTGGCGACATGCACACCCGGATTGACCAAAATGATACCGAAATTGGGTAGTTTGGGAGCCGGGGTGAGGATGTCGCCGATTCCGCTCATACGAGCACTGCTGCGGGCAAGACAGACAGGCACGTCAGCCCCGAGCGCGGTTGCGATGCCGTGCAGCGGGCGATAAAGCCCCCAATGGTGGGAGAGCACCCGCAACGCGGCGGCGGCATCAGCCGAGCCGCCACCGATACCAGAAGCAACCGGCAGGTTTTTCTCCAGTGTGATGGCACCGGTGCCGGTGGGGCTGAGGGCACGGGCGGCGCGCAGCACCAAATTATCGGTCTCGGCGGCGAGGGTTTTGCCGAAGCGGCCGGTGATGATCAGAGAGAGCGTATCAGCGGGTTCGACGCTGATCATATCTCCGACATTGGGGAACACCGCGAGGCTGTCGAGCAGATGGTAGCCATCGGCGCGTTTGCCGATGACATGCAGGTGCAAATTCACCTTGGCGGGCGCGAAGCTTTGCAGCATGCGTTACGACGGCGGCGCGAACTGCTTGAGCTTGGCCTCGATGTCGGCTTGCAATTTCGCATCGGGCTTGAGCGCCAAGGCGCGCTGCCATTGATAATCGGCCTGCAGTTTTTGGCCGTCGGCATAAAAGGCATCGCCGAGATGGGCATTCACTTCGGCATCGTCGGGGGCCATCTGCACCGCTTTGATGAGCAGTTGCATGGCTTGTTTGGTGTCGCCGGTTTTTAAATTCACGAAGCCCAGGCTGTCGATAATCGCCCCTTCATCGGGGGCGAGGCTGACGGCCTGGTTGAGCATCGCCAGGGCCTGCGGCAGGTTTTCACCGCGCAGCGCCCAGGTGTAGCCAATATAGTTGAGCACATAGGGTTGGTTGGGCGAGAGCTTGAGCGCCTCCTGCAGGTCAGGTTCAGCTTTTGCCCAGTCGCTGCCTTGGTCGATTGAGATGCCGCGGTCATAGAACAAACTCCAGGCTTCCGGTGGCGGCGGGTTGGGCAGTTGCGCGATGGCGCGGCTGTAATACGGGATGGCATCAGTGAATTGGTTGTTGCCGCGTAGTGTGTCGCCAGCCTGCTCCAGCAGGCCGATGTCGTTGGGGTAGGTTTTGAGGAGCTGGTTGATGAGATCAATCGCCGGTTGGGTTTGCCCGAGGGCCGCCATCAGTGTCGCTTCCTGCGCCGCGGCTGAACCAAATAGCGGGTCAGTGGCTGGGACCGGCTGCAGGGCGTCGAGCGCTGATCGTAATAAGGCTTTCGAGGGGGGGGCTTGCGGGTTTTTGCCATCGCTGTCGGTCAGCACGGAGGCGAGCAGAATCCGGGCGGCGGCGAGGTTGGGCCGCAAATCCAGGGCGAAATGCAGGAAGGTCAGGCGCAAGACCGCTTGAGACGGCTGGTTCAGCGACCCGGCGACGGTGAGATAGGCTTCGGCCAGGCCGTCGGTGGGGCTGCTGATGACCGGCTGGGCGATTTGCGCCTGCAAGCCGGGCAAGGCGCCGGCGAGGCCGGGGTGCGTGTTGGCCATCGCGGCCAGTTCAGCCTGAGCAGCGGTTATGTTGCCTTGGCGGGCCTGCCAGCTCGCCATGATTTGCGCCAGCCGCAGATTGGGTGCGGCGATGTTGTTGGCCGGGTCAGCATAGTATTTCGAGGCGTCTTTCATATCATGCGCCTGATCGGCGATTAACGCCGCGTTCAGCGCATAAACGCCGCCGAAAGGCGAGCCATCGTCAATATGCGGCTGGAGGGTGGCGAGTGCGGCGGTGGAATTGCCTTGCCCGGCCAGCCCCCAGGCGATGAGCAGTGGTGCCAGGAGGCCCGAGAGGTCGTTTGGCGGCAGCAGCGCATATTGCCGGGCGGCTTGCGCATAATTGCCGTTCAGGGCGGCCTGGTTGCCCAGCAGCATGGTGGCGAGCGCGTCGTTGCCGACCTGCTGGGCCAGAGCGGGGGCCTGCGGACTGCCGGAGATGACCGCGGCGATGAAGGCCTCGCTGACCAGGGCGCGGTTGCCTGGGGCAGCGGCCAGGGCTTGGGTGTAGTAATGGACAGCGGCGGTGGGGTCTTGTTGCGCATCAGCGTAGCGGGCGGCCAGGAAATCGCCATAGGCGGTGCCGGTGGCGCTGGTGGCGCTGCCGGGGTTGGCCGCCGCACAGGCGGACAGCATGATGGCGGTGGCAACACAGGCCCGGCGGGAAATTTTCATCAGCATTGTCATGCAATCCCTGTAGCAGTCATCATGGGTTGCCCCAAGTGGCGGCAGGTGGGTTGAGAATTACTTGTCGGCAAGCCATGCGTCAGTTAGCGTCAGGCTGGAACCTTTATTGACGCCAGGAAAGCAGGAATAATTTGGAGAACGCATTTTTAGCCACCACGGCGGGGATTAAAGTGGCGGTGCAAGTGTTTTATTTGGAAGATCAGTCGAAGCCGGAGGCCGGGCATTTTGTCTGGGCCTACCGCGTGACGATTAAAAACCAGAGCGATGAGCGGGTACAACTTCTCAAGCGCACCTGGAAAATCACCGATGCGCATGGCCGGGTGAATCAGGTGCATGGCGATGGTGTGGTGGGCGAGCAGCCGGTGCTGGGTGCTGGTGAGAGTTTTGAATATACTTCCGGTACGCCGTTGCCAACGTCATCGGGGTTCATGACCGGGCAGTATCATATGATCCGCACCGGGAGCGGCGAGCCATTCGATATCGCGATCCCGACTTTCAGTCTGGACAGCCCTTACCAAAACACCCGCCTGCACTGACATGGATACCACCACGCGCATGGAGATCACCACGCGCCTGGTTACGGCCAACGGGATCAATTTCCGGGTGGCGGAGCTGGGGGTTGGGCCGCCATTGCTGCTGCTGCACGGCTGGCCGGAATTCTGGTTCACCTGGGCCAAGATCATGCCACGGCTGGCGGATAAATTCCGGTTGATCGCGCCGGATTTACGCGGCTGTGGCGGCAGCGACAAAATTCCCGCCGGCTTTTCGAAGGCGATGACCGCCGATCAGCAC
>JAQNCT010000029.1 GCA_029077825.1 Acidocella sp.
ACTGTTCGATTCCAACAAACCCATCCCTCAGCTTGGTTACGGCCTGGGATTCCAACGGTTTGGAAATTGAGGGATCAGGTTGAGACATAAGCCAAAGCTAATTGATTGCCCGGCCCAAAACAAGTTGCGCTGGTTTGTCAGCCCGCCGGTTGCGCCAGCGATTTCAACTGCCCGCACGCTGCCAAAATATCCTGCCCGCGCGGAGTGCGCACCGGTGATGAATAGCCGGCATCCATAATGATATCGGCAAATTTGCGGATTGCGGCAGGCGATGATGTCTCATAGGTGCTGCCCGGCCAGGGGTTGAACGGAATTAAATTCACCTTCGCGGGCAATCCGGCGATTAGGTAAACCAGTGCGCGCGCATCAGTCTCGGAATCGTTAATTCCCTTGAGCATAACATATTCAAACGTAATCCGCCGGGCGTTGGATGCCGCCGGATAACGCTTGCAGGCAGCGATTAAATCCTTGATCGGGTATTTACGATTCAGTGGCACCAACTCATCGCGCAGATCATCGCGCACCGCATGCAATGAAACAGCAAGGTTCACGCCGAGCTCCTCGCCGGCGCGGTTCATCATCGGCACCACGCCAGACGTGGAGAGCGTGATGCGCCGGCGCGACAAACCAATGCCCTCGCCATCCATCACAATCTTCATCGCCGTCGCGACATTTTCATAATTATATAATGGTTCGCCCATGCCCATCAGCACGATGGTGGAAAGCAAGCGCGGGGTTTCGCCCTTCGGGCTGGGCCATTCATTATAAGCATCGCGTGCTGCCATAAATTGCCCGACGATCTCTGCAGAGGATAAATTACGTGCCAACCGTTGGGTGCCGGTATGGCAAAACCGGCAGGAGAGGGTGCAACCCACCTGGCTGGAAATACAAACCGCCCCGCGGTCTTCCACCGGATCAGGAATGTAAACGGTCTCAACCGCTTCGTTATCGCGGAACTTAAACAAAAATTTGCGGGTCTCGTCCTTAGAGAGCTGGTCCAGCGCCACCTGCGGACGGCCCACCACAAAGCGCATCGCCAATTTTTCCTGCAGTGGTTTGGCAATGCTGCTCATTTTAGAAAAATCGGTCACGCCCTGGTGGTAAATCCAGTGCCAGAGCTGCTTGGCGCGGAATGGCTTTTCACCGGCAGCCTCAACCTCAGCTGCCAGTTCCTCGCGTGAAAGCCCTACCAGATCGCGCTTGCCATCCTCCAGCACATTGCTGGGCGGGGCAAAAATGGCGGCCTTGGCGAGGATTCTATCGCGGTCAGTGGCGGTAAGTTCAGCGTTGGTAGGGGGTTTTACGGACATGCCTTGGTAATAGCGCCGTACGCCCCGGAAAAGCCAGAGAGTGAGAACGTATCCAGCACATAGCCGCTAGGCCCCACAGTTTTGGCCACTGCCTTATCACCGCTATGGAACGCTGCCACAGCCTGCGCGCCACTGGTGGTAAAGCCGGTTTGCCCGGCGGTGTAAAAGTCAATCGCGGTGGCCCCTACGGTCAGGGTCACCACCGGTTTGGCCGGATAATCAAACCCTGCCGCCAGCGTCACCTCATCACGGTTGGCCTTGCGTTGCGTAATGGTGAGCATCACCGCACCGCGCTTGGCCAACGCTGGAGTGGAAGTTTGTGCGGTGGTGAAAGCGTAGCAGGCCTTTGAGGCCCCGCTGCCATAGGTTGCGGCTGTCCAATCGCCAAAGCTACCCAGCGACGTTGGGGCATTATCCGCCAGGGCGCTGGCGGGAGCCAATAAAACCAGGGCTAACATCAAATGTTTCATGGTATGCTTCATGGGTGCCTCATGCCACAACTCATAGCCATGCCCCCTGCGCCTCACAAGTTACACTTGGGCTAATTTCAGCCAAGCTGTGCCTTCACAATTTCATTCACCAGCGCTGGGTTGCCCTTGCCTTGTGTGGCTTTCATCACCTGGCCCACGAAAAAGCCGAATAATTTATCCTTACCAGATTTATATTCCGCCACTTTATCAGGGTTGGCCGCCAGCACGGCTGCCACGGCCGCTTCGATTGCGCCGGTATCAGTCACCTGCCGCAAGCCCTTTTCTTCGACGATGGCGCCGGGCATTTTGCCGGTTTCCACCATCAACTCAAACACATCCTTGGCGATCCGGCCGTTGATGGTTTTATCGCCGATCAGGTCGAGCAATTCCCCCAAAGCCGCAGCCGAAACCGGCGAAGTTTCAATGCTGGTACCGGTGCGGTTGAGTGCCGCGAAAAAATCCCCGGACACCCAGTTAGCTGCCAACCGTGCATCGCGGCCTTTCGCAACGGATTCATAAAAATCCGCGGTCGTTTGGTCTGCCACCAGCACGCCGGCATCGTAGAAGGTAATTCCATATTGCGCGCAAAACCGGCGGCGCTTTTCATCTGGTAGTTCTGGCAAATTAGATTTAAGCTTTGCCATCCAGGCTTCATCAAGCACCAGTGGCAACAAATCCGGCTCTGGGAAGTAGCGGTAATCATGCGCGTCTTCCTTTGAGCGCATCGAGCGCGTCTCGCCGCGTGCTGGGTCGTATAGCCGGGTTTCCTGCACCACCTCACCGCCGGATTCCCACACGCTAATTTGGCGCTGTGCCTCGGCCTCAACGGCGTGCATCACGAAGCGCACTGAATTGACGTTTTTAATCTCACAACGGGTGCGAAATGCCTCACCTGGTTTACGCACGGACACATTCACATCCGCCCGCATTGAGCCTTCTTCCATATTGCCGTCGCAGGTGCCCAGATAGCGCAGAATCTGACGAATTTTGCGCACGTAAGCCCCGGCTTCTTCCGGGCTGCGAATATCTGGTTCGGAGACAATTTCCATCAACGCCACGCCAGCGCGGTTGAGGTCGATCACTGATTTGCTGGGGTGCTGGTCATGCATTGATTTGCCGGCATCCTGTTCCAGATGCAGCCGCGTGATGCCGATATGCTTGATGCTGCCATCCTGCAATTCGATTTCAACCACGCCGGTTCCCACAATCGGGTGGGCGAACTGGCTGATCTGATAGCCGTTTGGCAAATCCGCGTAAAAATAATTCTTGCGGTCAAAGCGGCTCATCAAATTAATCTGTGCTTGCAACCCCAAGCCGGTGCGTACGGCCTGCGCCACGCACTCCTGGTTGATCACCGGCAGCATGCCCGGAAACCCGGCATCCACAAAACTCACATGCGCATTGGGCGCCCCGCCATAGGTGGCGGAAGCCCCTGAGAATAGCTTTGACTTTGAAATAACTTGCGCGTGAATTTCCAACCCAACCACAATTTCCCAAGCACCGGTTGAGCCTTCTAACATATAGCCCATTAGTTTGCTCCTCCCGCCATCAAGCTTGGCTTGGCGGTAAAATTAGCGGCGCGTTCAATGGCGGCTGACACAGCCAGCACCGTTTCTTCATCAAAATGCTTGCCGATGATCTGCAAGCCCAGCGGCAAACCTTCAGCGGAAAGCCCAGCCGGCACGCTCATCGCCGGTACACCCGCTAATGAAGCTGGCACGGTGAACACGTCGTTTAGATACATTGTCACCGGGTCAGCCATTTTTTCACCCAAGCCAAATGCAGCTGAAGGTGCTGTGGGGGTGAGAATGGCATCCACTTTATCGAAGGCCAGGGTGAAATCTCGCAGCATCAATGCACGGATTTTCTGTGCCCTCAAATAATAGGCGTCATAATAACCATGCGAGAGCACATAAGTGCCAATCATAATCCGCCGCTTTACCTCCGCGCCAAAACCGGCGGCGCGGGTACGCTCATACATATCAATCAAATCCTCGCCATCAACGCGCTTGCCAAATCGCACGCCATCATAGCGGGCAAGATTCGATGAAGCTTCGGCAGGGGCCACGATGTAATAAACTGGCAGGCCGTATTTGGTGTGGGGCAGGGAGATATCGACAATCTCAGCGCCTTGCTCACGCAACCATGCCACGCCCTTTTCCCACAAAGCGGCTATCTCGGTGCTCATGCCATCCGCCCGGTATTCGGTTGGTATCCCAATCCGCAGGCCCTTCACGCTGCGTGCCGCCGCAGCCCGGAAATCCGGCACCAGACGTTCCGCACTGGTGCTGTCCTTGGCATCAAAGCCCGACATTGCGCCCAGCATAATCGCGCAATCTTCCACCGTGCGGGCCATCGGCCCGGCTTGGTCCAGCGATGATGCAAACGCGATAATCCCAAAGCGTGAGCAACGGCCATATGTGGGCTTAATGCCTGCTAAACCGGTAAACGAGGCTGGCTGACGAATCGAGCCGCCGGTATCCGTGCCGGTAGCCCCCAATGCCATGCGCGCCGCTACCGCCGCCGCCGAGCCACCTGATGAGCCGCCGGGTACCAGTTTGGCATCTGAGCCATTGCGCTTCCATGGGTTTTCCACCGGCCCGTAACCTGAGGTGATGTTGGATGAGCCCATCGCGAATTCATCAAGGTTGGCTTTACCCAAAAACACCGCACCAGCGGCCTTTAGTTGCGCCGTTACGGTGCTCTCATAGGGCGGAATAAACGGCTCCAAAATTTTGCTGGCCGCAGTGGTCCGCACGCCCTCGGTGCAGAATAAATCCTTAATCGCCAGAGGAATCCCGGTCAGTGGCCCCGCTTTACCGGCAGCAATCGTGGCATCGGCGGTTTTGGCCTGCTCAAGGGCAAATTCTGGTGTGGTCGTAATAAAGGCATTCAGCCGCGGGTTTAGGGCTGCTACTGCCGCATTATGGGCCGCTGTCAGTTCAACAGCAGAAATCTCTTTGGCAGCCAGCTTTGCGCCGGCTTGCGCAATCGTCAGATCGGTCAGGCTCATTCGACAACTTTCGGTACAGCAAAAAATTCGCCGGCGCGGTCGGGCGCATTGGCAAGGATTTTTTCGGGCATCTCGCCATCGTTACAAATATCGGGGCGCAGCCGCATGGCCATCTGGGCGCCGCCAGAAAGCGGCTCAATGCCGGTTACGTCAACCTCGTTCAACTGGTCAACATAGCCCAGAATAGCGTTCAATTCGGTCTGTAAAATGGCTATTTCGGCCTCATCCACGCGAATTCTGGCCAGTTTCGCAATACGGCGAACCGTGGCGGCATCAAGCGACATTCATAAAAATCCTTGGGGTTACGAGCAAATCGGACCATAAACACTGGTATGACCCTCTTCAACCTCATGCAGCTTCATGCGGCAATGCCCCCCGGCGCAAGGCTGATTGGCCTGGACCCTGGGTCTAAGCGCATCGGCGTTGCGCTATCTGATGTCAACCGCCAAATCGCCAGCCCTTATTCCACCATCGTGCGCGCCAAGCTAAAGCATAACGCCGCCGAAATCCGCGCCATTGCTGACGAGGAAGGGGCGGCGGGGTTGATCATTGGTTTGCCTTTGGGAATCGATGGTGATTTGGTGCCAGCCGCTCAGGCAGCGCGGGACTGGGCCTATGCGCTTTCAGCCGCCACCGGCTTACCCGCCGCCATGATTGATGAAAGCCTAACAACCTCCGAGGTGCAGGCTCAGCTCATCAACGCTGATATGACCCGGGCCAGACGGGCGGCGATGGTTGATAAACTCGCCGCCGCCCAAATTTTGCAAATGGCGCTGGATGCGGCAAAATTCACCGCACCCAGCTAAAGCAATTATTTTTTCAAAATATCGCGGGCAGCATCTTTAACATTGCCCACCGCATTCTGTACTGAGCCGGCAGCTTTTTCCGCCTTACCCTGGGCTTCTAGTTTAGCATCGCCGGTAACCTTACCGGTAGCCTCTTTCACAGAACCCACGACTTTTTTCGCGGTTCCTTTAATCCGGTCTTTATCCATCATCTATCTCCTCAAATTTACGGGTGTGGTGAGGTGGGCGCGTTGGCATTGGCGCTATTGGTTAGCGCATGCCCGCCTTGTGATAAATCTTGGCCAACCCCGGCTGTGGTGTGGCAGGCGCTGAGAATCGGGGCCACCAAAAGCAGTGCCGCCAACGTCATGATGATCTGGTTTTTTTTCATTTACTCTCTCCTTGTTTGGTGTTTTGCATGTCGGAGACCGCAACGTTTAATTCAACAAGAATTCTACGATATTGCCGATTGTTCAGAGTTTGCCCATGAATGAGGTTTGCTATGCCGCAACTTTTCCTTGTGTGAGCGCAAATTCACGCGCCAGCAATGTATAGGAATTCTGACGCGCCGTTGGTTCATAAGCTGTCGTGGTGATGGCCAATTCAGCAATCCCGGTTCGCGCCGCCAAGTCGCGCAACCGCGCCGCCACATCCGCCGCCGTGCCCGAAAAAGCCCGCTCCTTCACCCGCGCCATCTGCTTGCGGTCAACCTCCGAAACCTCCCAGGCCGCGGCCTCCTCGGGTGAGGGCAGGGCGATATATTGCCCACGGTCGCGCATCAGGCGGGCGATCGCGCGTGAGCGGTAATAATAATCCGCCTCCGCCTCGGTCTCACTGGCAAACGCCCAAACGGTCAAGGCAGCATGCGGTGCGGCCAGAATTTCCGAAGGCCGGAAGGTTTCTCGGTAAATATCCAGCGCCTCCTGCGCGCCGGCACCGTCATTGAAAAAATAGGCGTAGCAATATGGCAGTCCAAAAAACGCCGCCACTTGTGCCCCGTAGTTGGAGCTTCCCAGTATCCATAGTTCTGGGGCAAACGGCCCGCGCGGTTCAGCGTGCACGCTGCGGAACGGATGTCCCTCCACCAGCGGTTTGCCCGAACTCCAGGCCTGTAAATCGCGCACCATGCTGGGGAAAGCATCGGACGCCGCTGCTGCATTCGGGTTCAGCGCCAGCGCGGTGCGCCCATCTGAGCCCGGTGCACGGCCCACGCCTAAATCAATCCGCCCCGGTGCGATGGCCTCCAGCACCCTGAACTGCTCCGCCACTTTCAGTGCCGAATAATGCGGCAGCATCACGCCGGCACTCCCCACCCGGATTGTGTGGGTGGTTGCGGCAATCGCCGCCATCAATATCTCCGGCGCCGAACCTGCCACCGCGCCTGAACTATGATGCTCGGAAACCCAGTACCTGGCATACCCTAGCAACTCACAATGCCGCGCCAGGGCAATGCTTTCACGAATCGAGACATCGGCGGAGATACCGGAATAGATCGGGGATTGATCGAGGACGGAGAGTTTCATCGGCCAGATGTAGGCAGGCAGGGCGGTAATTAGAAGCTGCGTGATCGCAAAGTCATGATTTTAGTATCCGCGACCCAGGCCACTCTGGTCGCGGCATCACCCATGAAGCAGCGGGCGCGCTGCTGGCCGTGCGCGGTGAGTAACCGCACATGAATTTGCCGGTAACGCACCGATTCGTAGTTTTGCAAGCGCACCAGCATATCGGCATTCACCCGCATGATCACGCCATGCACCGCCTCGCTTGGTTCCCGCCGTAACGTTGGGTAGCGCGCCCCACGCAGTAAAACCCGCCGGTAGCCATGCAGCACTGCCGCTACCGGCTTAGCCTTCACCGGCTTGCCAGCACAGCGCCCCAGCCCAGCAGGGTCTGCCAGCGTGCCATAAAGGAAGATTTTCATTCAAAAATTTTCGTAAAATTGCGTTGCAAAGCCTCATCCACCTCAGCCATCGTTACATTCAGCCCAAGTGCTGCCAGGCTCGTCACCCCATGCTCGCGAATGCCGCAAGGGACAATGCCAGAGAAATGCTCCAGATCAGGGTTCACATTCAGCGCCAGCCCATGCCAGCTCACCCAGCGGCTCACCCGCACACCAATGGCGCCAATTTTTGCCTCTAACCCGCCTCGGGCAATCCAAATCCCCACGCGTCCCTCACGAATTTCCCCTTTCACGTCAAAATCCGCCAGCGTGGCGATCATCCAGGTCTCCAGCCCATGCACGAATGCCCGCACATCGCGGGCGGGAATCGTCCCATGAGAACGTTTCAAATCCAGCATCACATAGGCCACCCGCTGGCCTGGTCCATGATACGTCCATTGCCCACCGCGTCCCGCCGCATAGGTGGGAAACCGGCCGGAATCTTGCAAATCTTTTTCATTGGCTGAGGTCCCGGCGGTGTATAGTGGCGGATGCTCCACCAGCCAGATTGTCTCCTCCAAAGTCCCGGCGTTGATCCCGGCAATTTGGGTCTGCATGGCCAAAACCGCCGCCTCATAAGGCGTCAGACCCAGTTTTACCTCCCATGTTGTCGGCGCTTTCAGCATGGTCTATAGCCTGCCCGCGCGGTGCATTGGCCCGCGTATTCGTGCGATGCGGTCGTGGCGAAATGGTAGACGCGCAAGCTTGAGGTGCTTGTGGGGGAAACCCCTTGGAAGTTCGAGTCTTCTCGACCGCACCACGCCCGATTATCCGGGTTTTTCTGGAAATAAATCATATCTGCCAGCGGTTGTCTCGCACTCCAGCTTGGCGCATGAAAAGGCCAACTGGGCAGACCATAGGGGAGAGATTGCATGGATGAAGACTTACGCAAAGCAGCGCTGGAATACCACCGCTTTCCCCGCCCCGGCAAACTGGCCATCACGGCCACCAAGCGAATGGAAACCTCCCGCGACCTTGCGTTAGCTTATTCACCCGGCGTTGCCGCCGCCTGCGATGCGATTGTGGCAGACCCAGATTCCTCCTTTGATTATACCTCGCGCGCCAATTTGGTCGGCGTGATCACCAACGGCACGGCAGTGCTGGGGCTGGGCAACATCGGCGCCCTGGCCGGCAAGCCGGTGATGGAAGGCAAGGCGGTTTTATTCAAAAAATTCGCGGGCATCGATAGTTTTGACATTGAGGTGAATGAAACCGACCCGGATAAATTCATCGAGATCGTCGCGGCGCTGGAGCCGACATTTGGCGGCATTAACCTCGAAGATATCAAAGCCCCCGAATGTTTCCATATTGAGCAAACATTGCGTGCCCGGATGAAAATCCCGGTATTCCATGACGACCAGCACGGCACCGCCATCATTGTGGGTGCAGCGGTTCTCAACGCCTTGAAGGTGCAGAAAAAGATCATCAAGGACGTAAAAATCGTCACCTCCGGCGCGGGCGCTGCGGCGCTGTCCTGCGTTAACACCCTCATCGCCTTGGGGGCTGACCCCGAAAACGTCACCATGACTGACATTGACGGCGTGGTTTACAAAGGCCGCCCGAAGCTGGACCCGACCTTGACCCATGTGGCGCGTGAAACCAACGCCCGTACCTTGAAAGAGGTGCTGGTGGGGGCTGACGTGTTTCTTGGCTTGTCTGCGCCGCGGGTACTGAAGGAGGAATGGCTATCGCTGCTCGGGCCGAATCCTCTGATCATGGCCCTCGCCAATCCCGAGCCGGAAATCCTGCCCGAGATCGTCAAAGCCAGCCGGCCGGACGCGATCATCGCCACAGGCCGGTCCGACTATCCTAATCAGGTCAACAACGTCCTGTGCTTTCCGTTCATTTTCCGTGGCGCCCTCGATGTGCGGGCCACCGCCATCACCGAGAGCATGAAGCTGGCGGCGGTTGAGGCCATTGCTGAGCTTGCCCGCGTTGAGGCCTCCGACACTGTCGCAGCGGCCTATGGCGGGCTGGCCCCAAGTTTTGGCCCCGACTACATTATCCCCAAGCCGTTCGATCCGCGTTTGATCATGCATATTGCCCCTGCCGTGGCGCGCGCCGCCATGGAAGCCGGCGTGGCCCGCACGCCGATTCAGGACTGGGACCTTTATAAACACGAGCTGGAACGCTTCGTCTTCCGCTCCGGCCAGTTGCTGCGCCCGGTGATCGAGCTGGCCCGCAAGACCTGTCCGCGTATTGTATATTCAGAAGGTGAGGACGACCGCACCTTGCGGGCGGTGCAAACCGTCATTGACGACGGTCTGGCGCAACCCATTTTAGTTGGCCGCGGCATGGCCATTGCCGCCAAAATAGCGGCGTTGGGTCTGCGCATGCGTCCCGGAATTGATGTAAAAATCGTTGATCTTGAACAAGATAAAACTCTTTTTGCATCCTTGGTAAAAGACTATGAGCGCCGGGTCGGTCGGCGTGGCGTGCCGCCTTTGGCCGCCGCCCGGCAATTGCTTAAGCGCCCTACTGTGTCTGCTGGCATGCTGTTGGCCGCCGGTGAAGCCGACGCCGCCATCGTTGGCGGCACCGGCGACTGGTGGCGGCATTTCCAATACGCCATGCCGGTGGTCTCGCTGCGGCCCGGTGTGAAGCGCTTCTCCGCCATGACCGCGTTAATTCTGCAAACCGGCGTGCTGTTTTTCTGCGATACCCATGTGAATGTGGACCCCTCAGCTGAGGAAATTGCTGAAATGACGCTGCTGGCGGCCGAAACAGTGAGTAATTTTGGGATCACGCCAAAAATCGCGCTGCTGTCGCATTCCAATTTTGGCGGCTCAAACTCCCCCTCAGCCCGGAAAATGCGGCAAGCTGTGGCTTTCATCCGCTCGCAGCACCCCGAGCTTGAGATGGACGGCGAAATGCATGGCGATGCAGCACTGGTCGAGCAAATCCGCAACCGCATGGTGCCTGATAGCCCGCTATCAGGCACTGCTAATTTACTGGTAATGCCAAATATCGACGCCGCCAATATTGCTTATAATCTCGTCAAAGCGACGGGCGAGGGCGTCACCGTCGGCCCGATTTTGCTTGGCCTGGCCAAGCCGCTTCATATCGCCGTGCAAAGCGTCACGGCGCGCGGTTTGGTCAATATCAGCGCGGTGGCAGCGATGCAGGCAGGTCTGATTAAGTAAATCTGTTTCTGTATCAAACAAATATATAATTTTTTTAAGGTCACATATGATGTTACTTAGGCTCGTCACGCAATAATGGCTGGCCTCGAAACGTCCACTGAAACGGAATTTATAATGAATGAAGCTAAGACTGCTGCTGCCACGGCGGCTTCAAACCGGCGTGGTTTGTTGCGTGGTATTGGGCTGTCGGTTGGGGCCGCGGGCCTGACCGCACTGGCCGCCAAATCAGCGGTGGCCGATACCACCGCCTCACTGGAACCGGCTTCCGGCGCTGCCTTGCAGGCTTTAACCAAAAAGCTCGCCGCCATCCCTCGCCGTCGCGATTTCAAAACTGTCCCGATGATTCTGACCACCGAAGATTTGTGGGATAGCGAGGCGTTGAACGCCGTCATTCATTATAAAGGCTCGCGCAAGCAGGTTTGGGATAATACCGATATCAATGGCCCCTGGCTGAACCTGATGCGAAACGCCGTGAATGCGCAGGTCTGGTCTTGGAAGCATCCGGATTTTCTGGCGGTTTCCGCCACTCACGGCTCGGCGCATCTGGCGCTGTACGACCAGACCATCTGGGACAAATATGGTCTGGCTGGCTTCACGGGCGGCAAACTTGCTTCCAACAGCCTTATCATCCCTCCAGCCACCACCACACCCATTGCTGATTTTCAGAACCCAACCGGTTCATTTTCGCCAGTGGGCGGCGATACGATCCCCATTCTGCAAAGCCGCGGTGTGGTATTTATCGGCTGCCATAACGCGATTTGGGAGTTTTCCGGCGCATTGCTGAAAAAGGGCACGAACCCGGATAATCTGTCGCATCCGGCGCTCGCAGCCGAGCTCACCAACCATCTGATTCCTGGCGTGGTGCTTAGCCCCGGTGTGGTGGGAACCATTCCAGAATTGCAGGCAACCGGCTTCGCGTATAATTCATAACGGTGCCTGAGGTTAACCAACAGGGAGGAAATAAATGACAACACTTAATTTTAAATCGTCGCTCGCAGCGGTGGCGGGCGTCGCGATGATGGCCGTCATGGCAGGCTTGGCGCACGCCCAATCCGCGCCGGTTGCTGCCCCCAGTGCTGGCACCGCGGCACCGGCGCCCTATGAGGGTTGGGGCGGCAAAGCTGAAACCCCGCGTTATCTGGAGCAGATTTTCCCGCCCTGGCAGCATGGCGCCAATAATGACACTCTCGATAAAGGCTTCGATTTCAGCGTACCGGAAGCCGACGACATGGCGGACTTCCATGGCGATGTGAACAACCCCAAACTGGTGCTTTACGTGGCGGGTAACTATTATTTTGCCATGGCGCCGCTGGTTAAGGCGTTCGAATCCGAAAACCCGCAATATAAAGGCCATGTTTTCGCGGTTACCATTCCGCCTGGCATGCTCGTTAAGGCAATGAAGGCCGGTGGCACTTTTACCTCTGGCAACATGACCTTCACAGTCAAGCCCGATGCTTATTTAGCGGGGTTGAAGGCGGTTAACGCGCTGATCAAATCCGGTGACTTAACCGGCCCAGCGGTGCCGTACGTCACGAACGACCTCACCATCATGGTGCCAAAAGGCAACCCAGCCCACATCACCAGTCTGGCTGATCTCGCCAAGCCGGGCGTGCGGTTGGTTATGCCAAACCCCGCGTTTGAAGGTGTGGCAGGCCAGATTGAATCTTCGCTGAAAAAAGCTGGTGGTGATGCGTTGGTGGATGCGGTCTATAAAACCGGTGTTGCCAATGGCACCACCATCCTGACCCATATCCACCATCGTCAAACCCCGCTGTTCCTGATGCAAGGTCTGGCGGATGCCGGCGTCACCTGGAAATCCGAAGCCATCTTCCAGGAGCAGGCTGGTCACCCGATCGAGGATGTCTCGATCCCCGCTGATGTGAACACCACGGCGATCTACGCGGGCGCGGTTGTCAAAAATGCGGCGCACCCCGAGGCGGCGAAAGCCTGGCTGGCTTTCATTCATTCGCCCAAGGCGCTGGCGATTTTTGAGACCTACCAGTTCAAGCCATACACGGCGGCTAAATAACCGGGCAGCGGGGCGTGCTTAAGCGCGCCCCGTTTCCAACTGCGCAATAATCGCGCTGGCAGCGGCATCCGATGCCAAACCTTTTGGCGCTTGCAGCGTGGCTATAGCAGCGGTGAAGCCTTCGCGCTGGGTGTTGGCGGCGGCAGGGTTGGTCAGCAATGTTTCTAGCGTGGCCGCCAGTTTTTGTGGCGTGCAATCCTCTTGCAACAGTTCCGGCACTAGCGGGCCGTTGGCCAGCAAATTAATCATCGCAACATATTTCACCTTGATCAAACGGCGCCCAATGGCAGCACTCAGGGCATTCACCCGGTAGGTCACGGCCATCGGCACCTTGGCCATCGCCAGTTCTAGCGTTGAGGTCCCTGATTTGGTCAGCGCCGCCTGTGCCGCGGCAAAGGCATCGTAACGCTCGGCAACATCATGCACGATGATTGGCTTGATCGGCCAATCATCCGTGTGCGCCGCCACCGCCTCGGCAATACCGGAAGCCGCCGCTACCACCGGCAAAATAGTAGGAATTTGGCGTTGCAGCAGCGTAACGGTCTCGCGGAACACCGGCAGCAACCGCTTGGTTTCAGTAACGCGCGACCCTGGCATCAGCACCACCGGGCAAGCAGACGGCGCGATGTTATGCAGGCTGCGAAAGCGTTCGGCGTTGCCTTGGTCAGCGCCAGATTCCAGTACCGGGTGCCCCACAAATACCGGGTTTAGCCCAAAGGGTGAGAAAAAATCTGGCTCAAACGGCAATAAGCATAAAAGCTCATCCCAAAGTCCAGGAAAATGCTTTACCCGCTCTTGCCGCCACGCCCAGACTTGCGGTGCCACATAATGCACCCGTTTGACCCCGTAAGGTGCCACCGCTTTTAAAACCCGCAGGCAAAACCCAGGGCTATCAATGGTGACCAGAATATCTGGCTTGGTTGCGATAATGGCGGCAATCGTCTGCTGCATCCGCTGCCGCAGCGGGATCAATTTCGGCAGAATTTCCGCCAGCCCCATTACGGCCAGCTCCTGCATCGGAAATAACGAAACCAGCCCGGCTTCGGCCATCCGAACGCCGCCAATCCCTGAAAACGCCAGGTCTGGCCGCTGTCTTTTCAGTGCATTCATCAACCGTGCCCCAAGCACATCGCCGCTGGCCTCTCCGGCGATAATAAAAACCCGGCTCATGTAAGCTGGGTGACCGGGCAGGGGGGAATGACATCCGGCCAGTCGCGATGGTTTAGCACGCCACCATTACGCCGCACCTGTGCTACGGCGCTCAAGTCGATATCAGCAAATACCAATTCAGCTTCATCCATGCCTCCGCGTACCAGAATGCCGGATTCGGGAAAGTATTTATCAGGCGGCCCATAAACCCCGGCATAGCCATGGTTCTCATCAATGGTACCGCTCCAGGGGGCAAACCCCACCAGCGGGCAGGTTGCCACGATACATTGGTTTTCCACGGCCCGCGCCCGCGCCGATAGCCGCACCCGGTTGAAGCCGGCGATGCTGTCGGTGCAGCTTGGCACCAGTATTAACTCAGCCCCGGCATTCACCTGGGCGCGCACGTGCATTGGAAATTCGGCATCATAGCATATTGAAACGCCGATTTTGCCATGGGCGGTGGCAAACACCTGCGGTGCGGCGCCGGGGCTAATGCCCCACTGCTCGGCCTCGAAGCGGGTCATGGTTTGCTTGTCCTGAAAGGCCAGCTTGCCGGCAGGGCTGATGAAGGGGGCGCGGTTGCGAAACTTGCCGTCGACATCGCGCATCGGCAGGGTACCACCCAGCAGGTAAATCTGCGAGGCAACCGCAATCCGCTGCATCGATTTCAACAAAACCTCGGCCTGCGTTGTAACATATTCAAGCTCAGCGGTGATATTCGGGGTGCGGATTACAGCACCCGCCAGCGCCATGGCGGCATATTCAGGCAACATGAGTAAATCCGCCCCGCCGGATTTTGCCTCATCAGCCAAAGCCGCAATCCGCGCCACGAACCCGGTAATGTGCTGGGGTGCTGCGACATTGAATTGCGAGAGTGCCAGCCTCACAGTTTTTTAGTCCAGAATGTCAGTGTCTTTTCAGTTTGTTCCGCCTCACCGCGGTCGGTCCAGGACATTTTACATTGCAACCGGGGTTGCTTGGCGTAACCGCGCTTACCCCAGAACGCATCGAGCGTGACGAAACCTGCGGGCCGCATCGGATGCTCATCCGGGCGCTGTACCGCGCAAAATGCCGCAGTTTTATAAACCATAAAGCTTCGCGCCTGCGCTTCGCGGGCTTGGAAAAACCCCACGCCAATCCCCCGGCCGCGGTAGGCCTTGCGCAGCACGCTTTCGCCAAAATAAAAATAATCTTGTGGGTCGAGCTGGTTTGCAATGAAGGGCTGCCGCACGTGGGAAGGCTCGGCGGCGAGCGGTAGGCAGGTGGCCGCCCCAATCACGGCATCCTCCTCAAACGCCACCACTACCGCAGCCCGCTCGGCTTCGATGTAGGTATGCAGATATTTTTCCTCATAGGCCGGGTTACCATCGTAAATATATGGCCAATCCCGGAACACCTCGATCCGCAAAGCCGCCAACTCTGACAGATATGGCATAATTGCCTTACCTGTCAGAGTTTTGAGAGTGATCTCAGTTGGCTTTGGCAATCGGCGCTGGCGCGTTGATGAGGCCCTGTGCGCCCGCGATGAAGTTCTCCAGCGCGGCCTGTTTCTGGTCGTGGCTCAGTCCGGACGTGTTTGCCACCACCGGACAATAGGCCGCCACCAGATAATTGGTGATGGTGATGCTACTCATGGTGGCGTCACTCGCCTTCAAAGCGCTCACCATGGCGCGGGTCCGGTTGGGCAGGGTTTCCGGTGTTGCGCCATCAAACATGCCCATCAACCCACCGCCCGGGTTGGTTAATGCGGTATCAGTGGCGGCGGTGCTGATGTGCGGGCAACCAAACTCATCGGCACTGGCACTGGCCATTGGGGGTACCACAGCAATGGCGCGCAACCGCTTTACCTCAGCCGGGGTAGTGTTGGCGGTGCCATCATTGCCCCACATGGTGCGGACATAATTTGCCACATCGCTGATATCAGTATCAGACAGGCTGGCCGCGAAGGACGGCATCGCTGGCCCATGGTTCCATGGCCCCAGTCCGTTCAGTACCGCGCCGATCACATTGTAAGGTTGCGCGGCGGTCACCGACCCGTTCCCGGCCAGACCAGGGATCAGCGTCATCAAGCCGGTCCCAGCAGCCTGATGGCAGGCGGCGCAGTTGGCTGCATACACCTTGGCCCCGTTAGCCTTGGCTGCAGCCAGAGCATCCGGCGTCCCGGCACTCGGCGGGGTACTGCGCGCCGGCGTGATGGTTTGCAGATAGGCCGCGATGTCCTGCACGTCAGATTTTGGAATCTGGCTCATGCTGTATTGAACCACTTCGCCCATCGGGCCATAGGCTGAGCCCTTTTTGGCGTTGCCGCCGGCGTACAGGTAAGCCACCAGATCATCCTGGCTCCAGCCGCCCACGCCATAGGTTTTATCCGAGGAGATGTTGGGGGCGAAATAGCTCTCGATCGGCGCCCCGGCCAGTGATTCATCAGCGATCAAGCCGCTCATAATGTTGCGCGGCGTATGGCATTCGCCGCAGTGGCCCAGCGCCTCGGTCAGATACGCGCCATTTTTGATGTGTTCATTCCAGCTCGGATCCATTGTCATGGCACCGGCGCGGAAGAACAACAGCCGCCAGCCCAAAAGCACCGGGCGCTGGTTGAAGGGGAACATCATGGTGCTGGGCGTTGGTGCCACCTTCACCGGAGGCAGCGAGAATAAGTAGGCCTTAATCGCCATAGCATCCTGGTAGGAAAGCTTGGTGTAGGAGGTATAAGGCATCGCCGGGTAGATAAATTTAGGGAAAATCAGGTACGAGCGGCCAGGACTGGTGCCGTAATGCAGGGCATTCCAGAAATCCTTGTCACTCCAGTTGCCAATGCCGGTTTCTTTATCAGCGGTGATGTTCGGTGAGGCGAGACCGCCAAAAGGTGTTGCCAGAACCAGCCCTCCAGAATAAGGCGCGTGGTTTGGCCCGCTGTGGCAGGGCATACAATCAGCCGCATCTGACAAATACTTGCCGCGCGCAATCAGGGCTGCTTGATCAGTTGGCAGTGGTGCCGCACTTGCCGCCGGGTAACCGGCCGCATCATCGCTTAGCGCTACCTTGGCGGTAACCGCGCCGCCCAGCAGCACAGCCAGTGCCGCAGCACCCCATAAAGCCTTGGAAATTTTTGGCAAACCAAACGACATAACTGGCACCCATACAAAAAGAGCGCGCTAAAATGCGCGCGATTATAACCCTTATTTCGTCAAATTTCTCAAACGATCAAGCCTATTCGGCTGAATGTTTTGTTGACGTTCCATAAAGCTCCCCTGAAGACACTGACGGAGCCATGATCTGTGTCAAAACACCGTCCCGTACCGCCCGGAAAAAGCAAGAGCGCCGGCCCGTATGGCAGGCCACGCCGGTCTGCTCAACCTGTAGTAATAAGGTGTCGCCGTCACAATCGATCCGCAGTTCCACCAGTTTCTGGGTCTGGCCGGAGCTCTCCCCTTTGCGCCATAACTTGCCACGGCTGCGCGAATAATAGCAGACCTGCCCGGTTTTCAGCGTCTCAGCGATCGATTCGCGGTTCATCCAGGCCATCATCAGCACCTCGCCGCTGTCGTAGGCCTGGGCAATCGCCGGGATCAGCCCGTCGTCATTAAATTCCAAACTGTCAAATAAATCGCTCATTTCGCCAGCATTCCATTGGTCAGGCAGGTTTCGTCAAACCGTGCGATAATTTTGTGGTGAGGGGCGGGTAAATCCGTTTTACCGTCTTTATAGTCAACCCGGTTGATCAGATCGTGGATGATCGCCAGCCGGGCAGCCTTTTTGTCATTGGCCACCACCACCATCCATGGCGCCTCAGCACTGTCGGTCAGCCGCAGCATCACGTCGCGCGCCTTGGTGTAATCATCCCAATGCTTCAGCGCCTTCTCATCGATCGGGCTGATCTTCCATTGCTTCAGCGCGTCTTCATGACGCGCCTCCAGCCGGTGCTTTTGCTCCTTGCGGTCGATATCGAGATAATATTTCAGTAGCTTGATCCCCGCTTCGGCCAGCATATGCTCAAACACCGGGACGTTACGCAGGAATTCGTCATATTGTTCTTGTGAGCAAAATCCCATCACATGCTCTACCCCCGCCCGGTTATACCAACTGCGGTTAAAAATCACGATCTCCCCGGCAGCTGGTAAATGCTCAACATAGCGCTGGAAATACCATTGTGTTTCCTCGCGGTCCGAGGGCTTAGGCAATGCCACAACCCTGATATCGCGCGGCGAAAGATGCTCGGTAATCCGCTTGATGGTGCCATCCTTGCCCGCGCCATCCCGGCCTTCCAGGATAATGAGCAGTTTTTCGCCGCGTGCGATAACATGGCGCTGTAATTTCACCAGCTCCACCTGCAAATCATGCAGCTTGACGCCGTATTTAACCGGCGGTTTTTCAGGTTTCGGGTGTTTGGCCATGTGATCCTCGGCTGGGTATTTTGTAATTATCATATAGGTTGGCAGGGGGCGCCCCGCGACAGGCGGGCAAAAGATAATTATAGCTGCGCCACGCCGGAAGGAAGGGTAAAAGCCATGTTGTTAGCCGCAAGCCTCAGCGTCATCGCGGTATTGGCGGCCATTGGACTGGTGGCAGTGTATCTGCACGATATCCGCCAGACCCATCATACGATTTTGCGCAACTACCCGGTGATTGGCCATATTCGCTATTTTGCCGAGACCTGGGGTGAATATATGCGCCAGTACCAGTATCTGCCGGACTGGGCGGAGCGTCCCTTCAACCGGCTGGACCGCTCCTGGGTGTATCGTTCGGCCAAGGGGGTTTCCAATCTGGTCAGCTTCGGCTCGGAAAATGTTCCTAGTTTCGTGTTCCGCAACGCGGCGTTTCCGGTGCTGGATTCCGAAAAGCGCAGCTATCCTGGCAAGCTCATCGGCATTGCCCATGGCCCCGGCGCATCCCGCGAGCCGTTTGTGGCCAAGAATTTCTTCAATATTTCCGGCATGAGCTACGGCGCTCTCAGCTACGCCGCCGTCAGCGCCCTCTCGCGCGGGGCCAAGCTCTCCGGTGTCTGGATGGGCACCGGCGAGGGCGGGCTGTCAAAATATCATCTCGAAGGTGGCGGCGATATCGTGATGCAGATCGGTACCGCCAAATATGGTGTGCGCGCGGCGGACGGCTCGCTCTCCGAGGACCGCCTGCGGACCATTGCGGCCTATCCGCAGGTGCGCATGTTTGAGGTTAAGCTGGCGCAGGGAGCCAAACCGGGTAAGGGCGGGATTTTGCCCGGTAACAAGGTTACGGCTGAAATCGCTGAGATTCGTGGCATTCCAGTCGGGCAGGACAGCATCAGCCCGAACCGCCATGCCGACATCGGCAGCATCGCCGAGCTAGGGGCTTTCGTGAACCGGGTGCGAAGCATCACCGGCAAGCCGGTCGGGGTAAAATTCGTCGTCGGCGACCCTTCATTTATCGATGAATGGTTCGAGGATTGCGTGAATAACCCCGAACATTGCCCGGATTACATCCATGTCGATGGCGGCGAAGGCGGCACCGGCGCTGCCCCCGCCTCATTGATTGATTATGTTGGTCTGCCGATCACCCAGGCGCTGCCTATCGTGGTGGCGCTGCGGGCCGAACACGGGTTGAAAGAACGCATCCGGATTTTGGCGGCGGGCAAGTTGGTTACACCTGATAAAGTCGCCTGGGCGCTCTGCATGGGGGCTGATTTTGTCAGTTCAGCGCGCGGCTTCATGTTCGCTCTTGGCTGCATCCAGGCGATGAAATGCGGCTCCGGTAATTGCCCCACCGGTGTTACCGCCGTGAACCCCAAGCTCATCGCCGGGCTGAATGCCATGGATAAAGGTGTACGGGTCGCCAACTACGCCTTGCGGATGCAAGATGAGGTTGCCATCATTGCGCATTCCTGCGGCCTGACGGACCCCTCAGGTTTTCTACCCCGGCATGTAACCCAATCCGAACGCGGCATCGGCGGCTTTCGGGCGCAAGCCTGATGAGGCTTTGGCTAGGGTTATTTGGCCTCGCCGCCGGCTGTAATATCATCCTGGGTTGGCACGGTTGGCCGGCGGTATTCTCCGGCAGCCTGACCGATCCTGACAGCTACATGCGGCTGGTACGCATTCTTCAGGGTGTCCAGCAAGGTCATCTGGTCATCGATGTGGCGCGCGATGATTCCGGCGCCGGGGTGATGGTGGAATGGTCGCGCCTACTCGATGCCTTGATCTGGGGGATGGCGCTGCCATTTGTGCCCTCGCTCGGCTGGCATGATGCGCTGCTGGTGGCGGGTGATCTGCTCAGCCCGCTCGGCATCGGGCTACTGGGAGTGGCGCTGGCTTTTGTTATTGAACCTTTCGTGGCGCGGCCGTTTCTGTTCGTCACCGCCATTGCCGCCGCCACACTCCCGGGGCTGCAAACCTTCGCCTCGCCGGGGGTGGTGCATTACCATATCCTGCTGTTGGTCCTGATCGCCTTTACCACAGGTTTTGTCATTCGGGCTTGGCATGGCGAGCGCTGGCACGGCTTTCTGGCCGGGGTTTGCGGCGGGCTGGCGATCTGGCTCACGCCCGAGACCATGCCGTTTGTGCTGATGGCTTTCGCGGTACTGCTGTTGCGCTGGATGTATGAGAAAAATGGCAGCGTGATCGCCGCCGGCGCGGCTGGTTTCATCGATGTAATGGGTTTTGGCCTGGCACTTGACCCACCCGAGGGCGGCTACAACGCCATTGAAATCGACCGACTATCACTAGTGTACGTGGCGCTTGGGTTGCTGTTGCTGGTGGGCGGATTGTGCCTCTGGCGGATTGATCATTGGAAGCCCTCAAAGCTCAACCGCCCGTTCGGGGCCAGCTTGATGGCTGCGTTGGTCATCGCCTGGGTAGCAGCGTTTCCGCAGGTAGTGATGGGTCCTTACGGATTGATGAGCCATGACGACTACCATCGGTTTTTCGGGGTGATGATGGAACTGCAACCATTGCACGGCCTGCACGACTTCATGCCGTTTATATTCCCGGGCTTGCTTGCGCTGCTTTACAGCCTGTTTCGCACATGGCGGGCACAAACTGCGCAAGCCCGGCTGATTTGGTTGTATGTGTCGGCGGTTTTGCTGCTCACACTCATTTTGGCAGCAAAATTTATTTTGTTTGTAGGCTTTCCAGCAGAAATTACCGCAGCACTGGTTGGAGTGATGCTGAGTGATGTCTCTTGGAGGCTTCGTGATGCGCCGACGCAGGCGATGTTGGCGCGAATCACGTGTATTACCACCATTTTGGTCATTCCGTTGCTGCCGATTTTTCCGGCAGCCGGACATACATCCTCGCTACCGGCAGCGTCGTGCGAGATGCGCCACATTGATACATTATTGGCACCAATCGGCACCGCCATTACCTTGGCACCGCCTGATGCCACACCGGAGCTGTTATTTCGCACCCAGGTCACGACGGTCGGCTCGTTATATCAGCATGGCGTCCCAGGATTTTTGCGCCTCAGCGACGCCTGGCGCACCGTGCCGGGTGCCGCTGTGCCGGGTGCAACTGTGCCAGCCGCGGTCATCGCCAGCAGAGCCAGTTATGTGTTGTTTTGTGGCAGCCCGATTCGCAACTTGATCGTCGATGATCTGCCGGCGACAACTTTGTGGGATGCCCTCAACGACAATCAACCGCCATCATGGTTGCGGTTGCAGTCGCAGGATTCAAGCACCGGCTGGCGGCTCTATAAAATTATCCAATAACTTTGCCGCCAGTCATGGGGGTTGCAACACCGGTGGTGCTGGGCAGTGACAGCGGCAAGCCGCGCAAGGACCGCACCGCCAAAAACCCAAAACATTGCGCCTCCAGGGCATCGCCATCCCAGCCCACCGCCTCAACCGCCGCCACGGGTGCTTCAAACGCCTTAGCTAAGCCCGCCATAATCACCGGATTTTTGCGTCCGCCACCACACACTAAAACCTGGCGCGGTGGTTGCGGCAACGGTGCGCCAGTTATGGCGGCCACCGTAAAAGCCGTCAGCGTGGCGGCACCATCGTTGGGGCTCAGGCCCTCGGTGGCTTGCGCAACCAATGTCGAGAACGTCAGCCGGTCAAGTGATTTCGGCGCTGGCAGCGCGAAGTAAGGATGTGAAAGCAGTTGCGCCAGCCGCTCATGTTGCACCTGACCCGCAGCCGCCAGCGCGCCGTCTTTATCAAAAGCCAGTCCGGTATGGCGCAGCGCCCAGTCATCCAGAGGGCCGTTGCCAGGGCCGGTATCGCAAGCCAGAATCTCACCACCGGCCCCCAGCCAGGTGATGTTGGCCACCCCACCGATATTCACGATCAACAATGGCTTGGCCAGTGCTTGCGCCATGGCTGCATGAAACAGTGGCACCAAAGGTGCACCCTGGCCCCCCGCCGCGACATCATTGCCACGAAAATCATGCACGACCTTGGTGCGCGAAAGCCGCGCCAGCAGTACTGCATCGCCGATCTGCCAGGTGCGCCGCTGCTCCGGCGCATGTAAAATCGTCTGGCCATGAAACCCGATGACATCGGCGCCGCGTCCGACCATCGCCACGGCAACCGCATGGTCCTCCGTCAGTCGGCGCTCGACGTCACGTAAAAATCCGTCGTCTTTCTCAATTGTCGGGGCCATATCCAGCAGCCGCCGCAAATCCGCCCGCAGCGCAGGCTGGTAATGCAGAGTGGCCGCCATGCCGGTGCGCCGGATGGTGACGCCATCGGTCTCGATCCATGCAACATCCACCCCATCGAGCGAAGTGCCGCTCATCAGCCCGATGGCGCGCATCAAATGCTCACCAGCCCGCGCCGCTCGGCCCGCAGCCGTTGCAGCAGCACCAGCATGAAGCCGACCAGGATAAGCTGATCCACGGGCAACCCAAGACTTGTTCGTAGCCCCAAAATAAGCAGAGGAAGTAAAAACATTGCCGCCAGCATGGTTTTTTCCCAGGGTAAAAACCAACTGCGGCTGGCCTGCTGGAAGAGAAACACCATGGCCAGGGCGCAGATAGTAAGATCGTAATCGAGCATTACCGAAACGATCAGCGGAAAACTTGCCACCAGCGCCGCCGCCCGCAAATTGGCGCTGCCACTGCGCGCGATGATAAACAACGCTGCCATGGTCAGCAGCATCACAGCAGCTTGCACGATATTGGCAATGATCACGCCACCGCCCAGCAGCCGCACCGTTGAGAACGGCGTGATTTGAATGCCCCAGGAAAATCCGTGATGTTCAAACATCCACTCGGCGTGTGGCACCACGATGCTGAAATAATCCACCCAGCTTTGCCAGCCGAACAGCAAGCCCGCGAGCAGGCACAGCGCCGCTGCCGAGGCGGCCATGCCGAGCAGTGCCCGCCACTGAAATTGCGCCAGCAGAAACACCCCAATCGGCAGTAAAAAATGCGGTTTATAGCAAAGCCCGCCGAACAGCACCCCGGCCAGCACCGGACGGCGCTCCAAGAATAGCAAGCCGAACCCTACCAGGATGGCGGATAGGAACGCATTTTCCCCCACCACGGCGTTTTTCACCGCCGCGAAATACGCCAGAGCAGGCAATAGTAGGTTCCACCGGCCTGAGATACATCGCAACAGGGCCAGATAAGCCGCGGCACCTAAGCCTACCCAGACGCAATAAGCCTGATAAAATCCAAGATAGCCCAGTGGCGCGCACAGCAGCCAGTAGACCGGCGGATAGAAGAACCCCAGCAGATCGTTCTGCGGATCATGCGCGATAGATCGCTGAATGGCGGCAAATCCGGCGGGAATATCAAGCGAATGGATGTAGCTGCCCATATCACTGGTGGGTAGGTAAACCGCCGCCGCCGCTCCGGCATCCACCAGCCGTCCGGCGGCGTAAAAGCTCATGAATTCAGTGGTAATATGCGGCTCAAGCGGCAGCAGCCAGCCGTGCGCCCGGCAGATCGCCAGCGCCACGCCGACCAGATTGGCGATGGCCAGCAGGCGGAGATAAACGCTGATTCGCTCACGGGTTGGAAACGCGCCGGAACGCAGCGCCGCCCAAAAGCCTGCCCGCTCCACCTTATCCATCTTCATCCCCTGGCGCCTTACGGCCCTAAAATTTACGTGACCCCAGTGAATGGGGCAACCGAGCGCCTTGTGCCTCGCATTTGCCCGATCTGGGAAGCATGCTACCTCGCGCCGCATAAGGAGCAAAGGGTTTCATGGGACAAAGCGAATTTCTGGCCGAGGCAAAAGCCCGCGGCTTTGTATTCCAATGCACGGATGAGGCAGCGCTGAACGCCGCCCTCAGTGCTGGCATCGTTACCGGCTATATCGGCTTCGACCCCACGGCTGACAGTCTGCATGTCGGCAGCCTCACCCAAATCATGTTGCTGCGCCTGCTGCAAAAGCACGGCCATCGCCCCATAGTGCTGGTTGGCGGCGGCACCGGCCAGATCGGTGACCCATCCTTCCGAGAAGAAGCACGCCAACTGATGACCGACGAAATACTGGCCCACAACCTCGCCGGCATTCGTCGCGTCTTCACGCCGTTCCTGAACTTCGGCGATAGTTTGACTGATGCCGCCATGGTCAATAACGCCGACTGGCTCGGCAGGCTCGGCTACATCGAACTGCTGCGTGAAGTCGGCGTGCATTTCTCAATCAACCGGATGCTGTCGTTCGACTCCGTGCGCTCACGGCTGGAGCGTGACCAGGGGCTGACATTCCTGGAATTCAATTATTCGATTTTGCAGAGCTATGATTTCCGCGAACTTAGCCGCAGTCATGGCGTCTCACTGCAAATGGGTGGCTCCGATCAATGGGGGAATATCGTCTCCGGTGTGGACCTGGTCCGCCGCACCGACCAGAAAACCGTGTTCGGTCTGACCACACCGCTGCTGACCACCGCGTCCGGCGCCAAAATGGGTAAATCGGCCTCCGGTGCCGTCTGGCTCACCGCCGATAGACTTAGCCCTTATCATTACTGGCAATTTTGGCGTAACACCGAGGATGCCGACGTTGGCCGCTTCCTGAAGCTCTTTACCGACCTGCCGCTCACCGAGATCGCCCGGCTGGAGGCGCTGGGCGGCGCTGAGATCAACGCTGCGAAAATAATTCTGGCCACCGAAACGACCGCGCTCGCTCATGGCCGTGCCGCCGCCGAGGACGCCGCCGAGACGGCCCGGAAAACATTTGCCGAGGGTGGGGCAGCTGAGAATCTTCCAAGTGTTACGGTCCCGGAAGCCGAACTTGCAGCGGGCGTACCAGCCTTTGCGTTATTCGTACGTGCCGGTTTGGCCGCCAGCAATGGTGAGGCAAGGCGCCTCATTCGCGGTGGTGGTGCCAGATTGAATGACCAGGTCATCACCGATGAAGCGATGCTGATTAGTGGCCCATCCGGTCTCAAGCTCTCAGCCGGCAAAAAGCAGCATGTTCTGGTGCGTAGCAATGTCGATATTGCATTGCAAAAATAAAACGACCGTGCTGATTGATAGACTTAAGCCGTTTGAGGAGTTTGCATGTCGATCCATGCCGCCATTACACACCGCACGTCGTATAAGTATGACCGCCCGGTCACAATGGGACCGCAGACCATCCGCCTGCGTCCGGCACCGCATGCGCGCACCCCTATTTTGTCTTATTCGGTAAAAGTCTCCCCCGAGCCGCATTTTCTAAACTGGCAACAAGACCCACAGGGCAATTATTTGGCCCGCGTGGTGTTCCCCGAGCGGGTTACCAGCTTTGAAGTTGTTGTTGACCTGGTGGCCGATATGGCCACCATCAATCCGTTTGATTTCTTCCTGGAACCCGAGGCCGAAACCTACCCATTTGAATATGATGAAATCCTGGCCGAGGAACTGGCGCCGTTCCGCACGCTGCGCAACCCGGGCAAAAAACTTCGCTGTCTGATCAACGCGGTTTCCACGGCTATTGGCGAGACAGACATTCGCATGAATGACATGCTGGTGATGGTGAACCGCCTGATCGCCGAGCGTATCTCCTATGTGGTGCGCATGGAGCCGGGCGTGTGGTCGCCGGAGAAAACCCTTACCGAGGCCAGGGGCTCCTGCCGGGATTCCGCTTGGCTGCTGGTGAACCTTATGCGGCATCTGGGTTTCGCTGCTCGTTTTGTCTCGGGTTATCTCATACAATTAGTCGCTGACCAGAAGCCGGTAGGTGATGGCCCCGCAGGCCCGACCGAGGATTTTACTGACCTGCACGCCTGGGCTGAAGTGTATCTGCCGGGTGCCGGCTGGATTGGGCTTGATGCTACCTCCGGCCTGATGACCGGGGAGGGGCATATTCCTCTGGCCGCCACCCCGTCGCCAATGTCAGCTGCTGCTATTTCTGGTTTGGTGGGTGAGTGCGAGGCCGAATTTGACTTTGAAATGAAGGTCACGCGCGTGGCAGAAACCCCGCGTGTAACCAAACCCTACACCCCCCGCCAATGGCAGGACATTCTGGCCCGCGGTGCCGCCGTGGATTTGGCATTGGCTAAAAATGACGTGCGCCTGACCATGGGTGGTGAGCCGACGTTTGTTTCCGCGACCGACATGGAAGCACCAGAATGGAACATTGAGGCGATGGGCCCGACCAAGCGCCAATATGCCGGGCGGCTGATTCGCAAACTCACCCCGCTTTGGGCACAAGGTGCAGCACTCACTTACAATATGGGCAAGCACTACCCCGGCGAGCAACTGCCGCGCTGGTCGATTCATGCGCATTGGCGCGAAGATGGCGAACCGGTGTGGCGCGACCCCTCGTTGCTGGCATCTGATGATGATAAAGACGATGCACAGGCCAAGGACGCCGCCCAGTTTGCCCAAGCATTAGCAGAGCGCTTGCAAATTGACCCAGGGTTAGTCAACCCGGCCTATGAGGATGTTCATTATTACCTCTGGCGTGAGCATCGCCTGCCGGCCAATGTGGTTGCCGAGGATGCCAAGTTGCGTGACGAGTTAGAGCGCAAACGTCTGGCCAAAGTATTCGCGCAAGGCCTCTCTGAGCCTGTTGGCAGCGTGCTGCCGCTGCGCCGGGTGGTTGAGGATGGCGCGCGCCGCTGGCAAAGCAGCAAATGGTTTTTCCGTGATTCCGTCATGTTTCTGGTACCCGGTGATAGCCCCATCGGCTTGCGCCTGCCGCTGGAGGGCCTGCCCTGGGCTGACCCCGACCATATTGAAATTGCAGCGGAAGTTGACCCGTTTGCCACACGTCAAGACTTGCCGAAAAAATTCGAATTCAAGCGCCTGCCCACCGGTGCGCCTGGGAACTCCATTGAGAGCTTCCGCCCGGTGCCGCAGGATGCGCCGGTGGTGGGGAAGGAAGAACCCGGCCTGGTGCGCACCGCCTTGGCGGTGGAAGCCCGCGACGGTATTATTCACGTGTTTTACCCACCTTTATATGCGGCCGAGGATTGGCTGGAGCTTACCGCCGCCATTGAGGATACCGCCGAGGAATTTGGCCGCAAGGTGATTCTGGAAGGCTATTTGCCGCCCGAGGATGACCGGATTTTGAACTTCTCTGTCACGCCGGATCCTGGCGTGATTGAAGCCAATATCCACCCGGCCC